>JAWSUP010000276.1:0-4771 GCA_033549405.1 Bacillota bacterium
CCAGAAAAACCGCCCCTCAATGGGTGGTGGAAGGAGATATCAAAGGATGCTTTGATAATATCAACCACGCATGGCTGACCGAGCATATCCCGATGAACCAGAACATACTGGAAAAGTTCCTTAAAGCCAGTTTCTCCTACCAGAAACGCCTGTATCCCAAAACGCAAGGATCGGCGCAAGGAGGTGTCATTTCGCCGACATTGGCAAACATGACACTGGATGGACTGCAAGAAGAACTGGCCAGTAAACTGAAAGGGCATCAGCACTACTATGTACGGTATGCGGATGATTTCATCACCATCGTGCGAGATGAGCAGACAGCCCGCCAAGTCATCGAGATAATTAATGCCTTTCTTGAGCCGCGCGGGCTCAGACTGTCAGAAACCAAAACGAAAATCACGCATATCAGCGATGGCTTTGACTTCCTTGGCTGGAACTTCCGAAGATACCGCAACAACAAGCTCTTTATAAAGCCGTCCGTCAAGTCAGTAAAGAAATTCAAGGACGGCATCCGGGAGATCTTCCACAAAATGAGAACGGCGACACAAGAAGAACTCATTAAGGCAGTGAATCCACGCATTGTTGGGTGGAGCAGCTATCACATGAGTGTCAGTGCCAAGCAGACTTACAACAAGATCGATAACTACATCGGCTGGAAACTCTGGAAGTGGGCCAAGCGGCGGCATCCCAAGAAAATCAACGACTGGATCAGAGAGCGATACTGGGAAAGCACCGGCAATCGACATTACGAATTCGCAGCGGACAATTTGTTTCCTTTAACGATGCAGTGACACCCCGATCGTCCGGCACAGTCTGGTTAAGCTGGACGCAAATCCTTATACTAACGGTGACTACTTTGAGAACAAAGTTAAATGGCGTAAAGAACGGAAGCGTGCGGCGTATAGCCAAACAACTGCTGCGCAGCTGAAAAAGCTGCGTTACGAATGCTTGAGCGTAGTGCGGTGAAAGTCGCAAGCTGCGTTCTTATGGGGGAAAGGGGCTGAAAGGCCCCCGCCCTACCAGATTTTCAGTTTGGAATTCCTATGTCTTTCCATAGACCGACATCACATTGATTGTATTTATTGTTTCCAACAGCTACAACAGTTCCATCTTTCTTAAGACCAACTGTCTGATCATATCCCGCAGAAATGGCGACAATATGCGTCCAATCGCCGACATTGCATTGCCCGTAATCATTATTCCCGACGGCGACTACGGTTCCATCCGACTTGAGGCCAACAGAATGTAGGCAACCACCAGACACTGCAATTATATTTTTCCATGAGGATATTTCGCTTTCTGAGCGTCATTGTTTCCGGTTGCTATAACAGAACCATCGCTTTTTAAGCCTACTGTACGATAGAATCCGGCACTGACAGCAACAATATTTTTCCAACGATCCACGTCGCACTAGCCGCATTGATTATCGCCCACAGCCAAAACATCGCCTTCCTTGTTAATAGCCACCGTCTGAGCATATCCAGCGGCTATGGCAACAACATCTTTCCAAGTGGCAGTATCACATTGTTGAAATTCGTTCCAACCAGCAGAGATGACTGTTCCGTCTTGCTGCAAGTCAACCGTATGAACGACACCGCAGGCGATAGACACTATATTTTGCCATGCGTTTACGTCAGTCTGATGGTTTTCGTTATATCCAACAGCAATAGCGGTTCCATCCGACTTCAACCCGACGATATGTCCTCCACCTGCTGCCAAAGAAACAATGTCACGCCACGTAGATGTTTCCGAAATATAATGGAATCCGACACCAGAGACCGTACCGTTTCTGTTTAATCCAACTGTCAAGCCAACCTCGCGATAATCTCTTGCACAGATGGCTTGTTGATTGGTAAACACGAGATTTGGTTGGTGTATTGATTCAGTTGTTGACGTTTGCAGGGATAAATCACGAGTTGTCACTTCTGTATTGGGACCTGCGCATGACAGCATTAAACCTAATATACCAGTCAGGTAAAGCGCCAGTAATATTCTGAACAGTAATTTTATTTTCATAAGAGCCATCCTGATTGATGTATTGCTTCGACTCGAAAAACAAAATGAAATTCATTATAACTTGTATTATGATCCAGTTGCTTATTAAATGGAATGCCATCGTAGAAACGATGGCATTCCGCAACTAATGACTGGTTATTGATGATGCGGTTTACTTAAGTATTTGATTACTCATAGTAAACGCGCACATAAGCGTGAGCGGCAATCCAGATATCTGCATCCGTCGGCACATCTGTAAATACATACACAATGGTGTCTTCGTCAATTCTTGTTTTGGTAAACTTGAATTCCGCCACTTTTTTTGTTTTCCAGTTGTCCGGGATCATTAATGCAGACACCTTTCTTCATTGGCAGCGGGGTTGTTCCGACCCAGAGATGTGTGCCAAGCAGATCATGCATCCCCGCACCGTTTGTATAATATGTAATCGTTATAGTTGTACCAACCCTGCGAACAGCAACTGTGCCAACCAGGATATCATTTGTGTGCAAGATCCTGCCAGTCAGCGACTTCACATTGGCCAAAATTATTGATGCCCGCGGCAACTGCCGTGCCGTCAGACTTTAAACCGACCGTATGTGCATTGCCAGCCGCAATAGCGACGATATCCTGCCAGTCAGTAACATCACATTGACCTTCCACGTTTCGGCCAACCGCGACGACAGTACGATCAGATTTAATGCCGATCGAGTGGCCGCCGCCACAAGTAATCGCTGTAATATCTTGCCATTCCTGCACAGCGCACTGATTTTCATCACTTAAACCAACCGCGACAACGGTGCCGTCAGATTTCAAACCCAGTGTATGAGCACCGCCGGCGGCTATGGCGATAATATCCGTCCAGGTGGAAACATCACATTGGTTGTATTTATTCCAGCCGGTGGCTACAGCCGTGCCATCGGCGAATAATCCGACCGTATGGGCATTGCCGGCTGCAATGGCGATGATGTTGCTCCAGTCTGTAACCTTGCGTTGCTCATAGACATCGGAGCCGACAGCGACAACGGTGCCATCGGATAGCAGCCCAACAGTATGGGCTCCGCCAGCTGAAATCGCAGCAACACCATTCCAGGAATCAGTATCGCATTGGCCATAAGTATTCCAACCGGCAGATTGCACTTTACCGGCGGATGTCAGGCCAACGGTATGAGCGGTGCCGGCGCTGACCGCTGCCACATTTTTCCAATTTGTGACATCACATTGCTTTTCATCTTTGCGGCCGGTCGCAAGAAGATTTTTATCAACTTGAATGGCGACAGTGTGGGCATCACCTGCAGTTATAAAACAGGATTGGATATCAAGCTGATCCGTTATCGTTGTCGGGTCAGGTTTGCCGCATGATGTCAAAGACAAAAAAAGCGGTAGAATCAGGAAAATGCTCAATAATTTCATACAATAACCCTCTCTAGAATGTATCGGTTATTCTGTTCTTTTATTATAAGCCTTCCAAAATCCTCAAACAAGAAAAAACATATAAATGAAAAGGGTCGCTCATCACTGAGCGACCCTCCCGTTGACTGCGATTACTCGCAAGTCTTTTGTCAGTCGATGATTTCGTACATCCGGACATCCGCATGAGCAGCAATGTAAATTATGTCTTCGTTCGTAATAAACTTTGATTTGCTGACATCAATGGTGAACGTATACGAATTTGTAGCTGTGCCAGTCCATTTGTAAGGGAATTGACCTGGGCTAGCTACTTGAATGGTTGTCTTGCCAAGCTTCTTCATAGGCAATGGTGTCGATCCGACCCAGAGATGCAAACCGGTCAACATGTTGTTGTTGATGGTCTCATACCGGACGGTCAGCATGTCACTAATTGGATCATATGAAGCATAAACATAACCAACTAATGCGCCCTTGTTGTCGACGTCATTCAATCCAACCCCTGCACGGAGTTCGAGTGTAATGCCGTCCTCTAATGTTGCAAGACTATACGGGCCATTGGTCCAGCCCCATTTTGCCTCAGTAACGATGTCATTAAGCTCGATTGCTTTACCGTTCTGATCATACCCCCATGCTGTCTCTTCGTGATAATAGACATTACCAAAGTTGTTGTTGGCATGGACTTCTCCCGAAGTCAGGTTGATCACCCAGACTGAACCCAACCCTTCAATATACATCGCGCCAGTTGTCGTTGGTGTGGGGAAGGTCTGGATCCAAACCGGATTCGGAATAACTTCTGAGACATAGTAGGTAACGCCGGGGATGATGTGATCGAATTCATAGTAGCCGTTGGCATCGGTGGTTGTTGTAGCAGCGAGGATCAGATCACCAGGTGATCCAGTCCACAGGTTGATCGTCCAACCAGCCAAGCCAAGCTCTTCTGGATCGAAAACGCCATCACGGTCATCGTCCATGAATTTGTAGCCGGATTTTGTTGCATAGCGCCAGTTGCCGAAGTCGTTGCCGGTATCGGCCAGACGCGAGGTGAAGGTGACTTCATAGTAGCCGAGAGCCGGGTAGGATTGGGTCCAGCCCGCCTGAGCGACTTCCTTGACTCGCCATGTGCCTGGGGTAATGCCGGTAATGGTATAGGTGCCGTCAGCAGCGGTCACTGCGAAAGGCTCGCCCGCATCCTTGACGCCATCATTGTCGTAGTCGACATAGATGGTCCAGCCAGGTAAGCCGGGTTCACCGCCGTCTTTGACGCCGTCAGCATCCAGATCCTCAAACTTCATGCCACTCTTGGTTGCCGGGTACCAGTTGCCGAAGTCGTTGCCGGTATCGGCCAGACGCGAGGTGAAGGTGACTTCA
>JAWSUP010000276.1:4871-5893 GCA_033549405.1 Bacillota bacterium
CGTCTTTGACGCCGTCAGCATCCAGATCCTCAAACTTCATGCCACTCTTGGTTGCTGTGGTCCAGTTGCCGAAGTTGTTGTCTGTCAGGGCATCGCCGCTTAAAAAGGTTTCTTCGTAATAACCGAGTGCAGGATAAGATTGATGCCATCCCGTTTGCTGCACCTCGTAGACTCGATAAGTACCTTGAGGAATGTTCTGGATCTGATAATAACCATCAGATCCAGTGACTGCGGATGGTTCTCCAGCATCTAACGATCCATTGCCATTGAGATCGACAAAAATTGTCCAGCCGGGCAATCCTTCTTCGCCTGTATCCCAAATGCCATCAGCATCGCGGTCATGCCATTTGTAACCACTCTTCGAAGCGTATTGTGCTACTTTTGCGCCCCATTCTTCAAAGCCATCGGAAATGTCCCATTGTTCGCCGTGGAATGTAAAGAGAACAACATACGTATCGGGACCATATCCAGCATCCAGGAACATTGATTCCGGGATGAGGACGCGATAATCACCCCATCCGCTGCCGCTGTTAATCTGGTAATCCATTTTGATGCTGTAATTGTCAACATCTCCAAACGAATAGACCAATCGTGCAGCAGACGGATTGAAAAATTCCCAATTGGCGAGGTCATAACCGGTTATCCGACCACCTTCGATATCTGTCAACCAAATTTGAAAAACATCCAAACTGAGAAACCAGTCAGGATCATTGGACAATTCGTTGACATCAAGCTGGAATTCCCGGTAATAACTACCATCAACTTCTTCAATGGGAATTGCCGATAATAACTTTTCTTCAGATTGTGATTTTGTACCAAACTCTTCATAGCCATCAGCGGTATTGTATCCGTATTCGGTACCGGTTTTATCGCCAGGCATACCTTGCAGAACAAGGAAAGATTGGATTTTACCTGTACCTGTTGACCCCTCTGAAGGATATTGCCCCCATAAAGCTCCATTAATATCAACCTGTAATCGGCAAGTAGCTTCAACTGTCGGCTAAAATCGAACAAATCATGAC
>JAWSUP010000277.1:0-2660 GCA_033549405.1 Bacillota bacterium
CGATATCATGCAAGATGGTGCCATCAGCTGCCGCAGCCAGCGAATGGCCGCCGGTTAGTGAGCCATCACCCATTGAGTAGGAAGCGTGAACCAGACAAGCACCGCTGTCCAGGGCTCGGGCAGCGCAAATAGTACGGATCCGTTCGCTGAGCTCACCTCTCTGGTAGGAGGGGTGAAGGATCAGTTCGACATGACTGGCACCCAGTCGGGAAAAATACTCGGGGAAATAGATGTCAAAGCAGGTCACACAGGCACAGCGGACACCGGCTACCTCGAAGAAAACCGGCTGATGTTCGCCATGCAGGTACGGCGTGGTGACATTCCAGTTATTCCGTTCATAAAGGGTCAGGTGTGCTTTTTCGCAGTCCGCTGCGATCTGGCCGCCACCATCAATAATAAGTGTGTGGTTGTGTAAACCATCAGGCTTGCAGGACAGGATGCTCGTGGCGATTGTCGCATGGGTCCTGCGGGCAGCGATCCTGGCTTTATACAGCAGTTCCGGTGTCGTCTGCCCGATCATGGCCATGACTTCATCCTTATCTTCGATACCAGGCGCATTGGCGCATTCCGGCAAGATGACAAGGTCTATGCCTGGACTGAGCGTGTCGAGGGCTGCATATATGAACTGAATTGCTTGCCAGACTTCTGGCTGAGTTCTTGGATAAGCTGGCTGGACGACCATGATCTTCATTCAGTAATGCCTTATTCCTTCAGGGAACCCAGTAATGCGCCCTGGATAAAATATTTTTGCACAAAAGGATAGACCAGCATGATTGGGACTGTTGCCACAACCATAACCGCATATTTCAACTGCGAGTTGACCGCTACTTCAAGGGCTCTGTCGCGGAGCATTTCAGGATCTACTACATCCGCCATTTGCAGGGCAGCATTCATGTTGCCCCAGATCAGCGCTTTTGTCAGGAACATTTGTAATGGGTGCAGATCAGGCCGCTGCGGCAGGTAAATCATGAATGAAAACCAATTGTTCCAGACAGCCAGTGCTGTGTAAAGGGCAAGCACAGCCATGATCGGTTTTGAAAGCGGCAGGATGATTTTCACAAACACACTCAACTCACCGGCTCCATCTATGATGGCAGATTCCTTCAGGGATCCAGGCAGCCTGGATATGAACGTACGCGCCAGTATAATGTTCCACATACTCATTGCCATGGGCAAGATGATTGCAAATGGTGTGTTGTACATACCGAGATTGACAATGTTGATGAAGCTCGGAATCAGTCCGCCAGAAAAGTACATGGGAATCAGGATCATGACAACAAACATTTTCCGGAATACCAGTCCTGGCTTTGACAGGGCATATCCGGCCAGCATAGAATTGAGCACATTCAAGGTCGTCACAATCCCGGTAAAAGCCACTGAATTAAAGAAGGCACGCCAGATCGCACTCGATGTGAACAGCCGGGCATATGCCTTAGTCGAAAACCCGATGGGATACAACCACACACGGCCGGTAATGACACTCATTGGTGAGCTTAATGATGAACTGATAACGAAAATAAATGGATACAAAGTGATAACTGACAGGATTCCGACCACAATGTAGAAGACCATGTCAACAGTGCGAGACGTATAATAAGGACTGTGCCTTGATCGGGACAAGTTCATGGGCACTGCCTTGTTATCTATTTTTGTCATGGTATGCCTCCTTACCACAAGCTGTAATCAGCCACACGCCGGCTGATCATGTTCGCTCCAAATACCAGGAAAAAATTGATGATATTCGTGAACAGACCGATCGCGGACGTATAGCTGTATCGTGCATTGCGCAAGCCAAGTTCGTAGACATAGGTTCCGATAACCTGGGCCCGGTCGACAATACTTGGACTGATCATCAGGAGGACTTTCTCCGTATTGGAGTGGAGAACACCGCCAACCGACAAAATCAACAGAATGGCAATCGTCGGTTTGAGGCCGGGCAATGTGATATGCCACATCCGGTGAAAACGATTGGCTCCGTCTACGACTGCTGCTTCGTATAAAGTCGGGTCGATGCCGGCAATACCAGCCAGGTAAATGATCGAGCTGTATCCGAAGGACTGCCATACCCCAGAAGCTATATACAATGTGTCAAAACTCGCAGAATCCCGCATGTAGTTGATCTCTCGCCCGCCGAAAAATACGATCAGCCTCGTGATGACCCCTTCTGATGAAACCATTGTCGTCAGCATCGCGATAACCACAACGAGTGAAATAAAATAGGGCAGGTAAACCAGTGTTTGTGTCAGCCGCTTGTAGAATTTGTGATGAATTTCGTTCAGGGTCAGGGCAAACACAATTGGAACCCAGAACCCAAAGATCAATCCTTTGAGACTTAGTCGAATGGTGTTGAAAAAGACTCTGCTGAAAAATTCCGATTGGATAAAGTTTTTGAAGTGAAGCAAGCCGACCCATTTGATCGTTCCATCAAATGAAAGAATTCTGTTGCCAATTTGATAATCCTGAAAAGCAATCAGAATACCATAGATTGGCATATAGCTGAACAGAACAAGCAGAACAACCGATGGTATCATCATCATCAGTTGCCACTTGTCACGACGGATCCGTTTCATCAACGGAATTTGTTTGGCAGATATAGCCATGGAATTCCCCCTTCAAGCATTTATTCACTTTAACTGAACAGGCTGCACTGCCAGATGATA
>JAWSUP010000277.1:2670-5874 GCA_033549405.1 Bacillota bacterium
ACAAGCGTATCTCTGTGGCTTTTTTGCCTGACTAAAATGCTTTTTATTATTTTGATCAAGATGGCCAATGATTTTTTAAGCCATTGGCCATCTTGCCACACAATTCCCAGCCATATGTGAATTACTTGCCGGGTAAGATTTAGTAAGCAGACCTATAGAATGCTAAGCAATGATACGTATTATCACTTTCTGACAATGCCTTAGCTGACCACGGCCAGATAGGCTTCATAACGGGCCTGCATGACTTCAAGGACCTCTGCCAGACCCAATTCATTACACTTCGCCACATAAGCGTCCCAATTGGATAGCGGTTCGTTTCCAGTGACAAACTTGTCAATCATCTCATCCATGTAGACAAACAACTCGGCTTTTTCCTCGAGTACGCTGTTCTGCTCAGGGGTTGCAGTCATGAAACGAATGGCATCGATGGCATATTCATTGATGCCTTTGTTAAGGACACTCAGAATATGATCTTTTTCGGCAAGCCTGTACTTACCCCGGTTTGGATAGTTGGACCAGACCAGTGCGCTCGCGTCACGGGAAACCAGCTGGAAGGGGATCAAAGAAGCATTGAATCCTTCTTTGCTCCAGAAAACGCTCAGGCTTTCATCAAAGTGTCGCTTCTGCCCCTCTTCGGTGTACTGCATAAGATAGACGGGCGGCTCAAGGCCGACATCGGCGATTTCCTCGGCGGTGGGATCGCGATAATATTTGCCTCCCGGTGATGCCTCGCCGTAATAGACGATCTGGGATCCTTCATTAGTATAACCGAATTCAGCAATGTTAATCGCACGCTCAGGATACGCGCAATTGCTGGTGATCATCCAGCCCCCGTAACCGGTTGCGTCTCTGCGGTAAACCTGCTTCTGGTTGCCGATGTCTGTGACCAGGGGCGGAACCTGGATGTATTCAGCATCATCGATGCCGTTAGCTCTGGCTGCAGTCGAGGCAACAGCAGAACCCCAGAAGTGATCCGCAAAAGCTGCAATTCTACCTGTATACATTTTTTCGTTGTATGCCTCAGTAGTCTGACCAGTATAATCGTTGTCCAGAAGGCCCTCTTCATAAAGTTTGTTCATATAGGTCAGAAATTCCAAGGCGCTGGGCTGGACAAACTCGTGATAGATCGTGCCGTCAGCATCATAATAGTAGGAAGATGATGCATTCCACCACCATTTAGCACCAAAGGCCGGAGCGATCGGGTCACCCAGACTGGGTGTGTTATAGGCCGTCAGGACTTCGTTGTTTTTGCCATCATTGTTCATGTCATTATCCTTGAAAGCCTTGAGTGTATCGTAAAATGCTTCAGTGGTTTCCGGTATCGGTAAAGATAATTTATCCAGCCAGACCAGGTTGATGTGCAGCATGCGGATACGATGCTGCGGGTTGAATGTGAAATTACTCGGCAGACGCAGGATTTCGCCGTCACTGTTACCGTGCGCGACATAGAACAGCGGGTTTTCTTCGAATGTCTGCTTGACCGTCGGTGCATTCGCGTCAATCAGGTCATTCAGCGGCAAGATCAGCCCCTGGCGGAACAGGTTGTCCATATCGGATGCACTCAAGGAATGGTCAACGATGTCCGGCATTTGCTTTGATGCGAACAGCATATTGACTGTTGTCGCCATCTCAGTTGCCATGGCTGTATTGATGGAATAGTTGATTTTGAATTTGTCCAACAGGATTTCCTGCAGTTTCTTGTACGTGGTGCTGTCAGCTTTAAGGAATTCAGTCGCACTTTCCGGAATCAATGCGGTAATATCAATGACCTGTAACTCAGTTTCGGATGTGGCGGCAGTTGTCGTTGCAGCGGTCGTGCCAGCGGCAGTGGTGGTGGCTGCTGTTGTTGTCGATCCCGCAGTTGTTGGTGTTGTGGTGCAGCCAGCTAGCAGTGCTAAGATCAATGCAACAGCTAATAGTAAGATTCCTCTTTTTTTCATTGCGTGTTACGCTCCTTCCTGAATGGGTCTCTCTCTCTCGTGATTCGAACTGATAAACGTTGATAGCGTGATGTTATGCCGTAATCTCCCCCCTTTCTCTGATCTTAAATACTGTGAACAATTAAAAATGTATCAATAAATCCTCCTGCGAGGAAGTATGATCGTGTAAAGACTCAGTAAAATGCCAGGACATCGTCTCTTTTTACTCCAGTCCGTTCAGCAGTCCAACGATGCCTGGCTGTTCGCCGGTTGGCTGCTATCTTCGATCCAGATCGGACTCGACCAGGCCAAGTTGCCGTTTTCGGTGATGATCCGGAAATAGAGGAAATCACCTGCTTGCGGACAATCGATTTGTCGCTGCTCCTGAATGAGCATGGGTTGGCTGCCTGGCCTTATTTCGAGTGCTTCCCGGCCATTTTGAATCAAAACCGCTCTGTCGATCGCTTCGGGCGCGGCACAGTTGATCGCTAAATCAATTTTTGAATGCTGCCGGTTTTTTACAGCGGATAGATCCAGGACTTGTCCCATGGTTGCTCCAGCCAGACTGACCTCAAGGTAGATGCGGCAACGGGTGGTTGCGTATGTTGAACGAGTCTTGATGGAATCATAAACTGACTCCCTAGTCAGACGGTTGGCCAGGACAGCGGTAAAGCCTTCCGGACTGGCGAGCCTGGCTGGCCCTTCCCGATTCGGCCGCAAACGCAGATCGTCGCCAGGTCGCCCATAGTGGATATCACCGCCGCCGACAAAACCAAAGCGATAGCCTTTTTTCAGCGCGTCAATGACATGCTGACCTGGCTTTTCACCACCCAGCATCCGGATAGGCATAGGATTGCCGTCTGCAGCGGAACACTCACTGTTGCCCCAGACGGAATGGATCTCGACCGCTTTTTCAAAGTGGGGATTCCAGCCATGCGCCCAATCCACACCCATGGTTACATTGGCAGAATGGTGCGGGATAGCGATCGCATCCAATCCATCTAGTATTCGCCAGATCTTTGGCAGCGTGTCCTGGTCAGGATCATCACTCCTTAGGATGGGTCCTTCATCGCCGCGGAAGTAAATGTTGCGATGCCCCCAGGCCATGGATGTCCATTCCTGGCCGACCAGCGTGGCAAAAGAGTCCGCCTGGTTATAATCGTTGGTTACATTGATGAAATATGCCCACTGCCTGTCAGTCAAACCCTCCGTATGATCCGAGAGAGCACCGAAGTCAAGAAAACCTTCATCACGGGCAAATGCGTACAATTCTTCTGGACAGCGG
>JAWSUP010000278.1:0-5870 GCA_033549405.1 Bacillota bacterium
CGATAGACTTCCGGTTCACGCGGCTGGCCATGCCGAACCGCGTATTGTCGCGCTCCGGATAATCCGGCCGGAAATGCGGCCCGCGGCTCTCTTTGCGTTCGAGCATGACCACAACCAGCAGCCTGGCCAGCCTGAGAGCGTTTTTGGCCCGGAAAGCATCTGCAGTCGGACTGCGCTGAAGCGCCAGCGCCAGATCATACTGTTTGTCAGTCAAATCAATTGTCTGCAGAGCCTGCCGCAGCAGCGTTTCGCTGCGCAGTATGGATGCGTTCTTCCAGAGTGTCTCTTTGACTCGGAACAGGACATCGCCGGGGGACAGGCTGTCCGCTTTTGCCGCCGCAGTCCAGCCGGCAATCTGCTCACGCACCGTCTTTTCGCCAATATGCGGGCGATCGGACTGCCGCACCTGGTCGATGGCGCCCAAGGCCGCACGACGTCCGAAAACCAGGCAGTTGCCGGTCGCGCAGCCGCCGATCCGGTCCGCGCCGTGCATGGTTCCGGCGACTTCGCCAGCCGCGAAGAGGCCCGGAACGCCGGTCCATCCCTCTGCTGTAATAACAATGCCGCCATTGCTGGCATGGGCAAAAGGCGCGATGGACAGGCGGTCCTGCATCAGGTCGATCTGCATCTTCTCTTTCAGCCAGTTGACGTACCAACTGCTGCCGTCCTGGCAGTCTTCGATGATCCGGCGGTTGAAAAAGATGCGGACGCCGTCCTCCTGCCCCGTCGCGAGGATTTCGCCCATGATGGCCTGGTCGAAATACCGGGAGCGGTCAGAAGTCGTGAACGGGCCGTGGCGGGATCGCTCGAGAAAGCACTGCCCGGCGGTCAGGCCGTCCGGCAGCAGCCCGGCCAGGAGGTCCTGGCCTTGTGTTCCCCGGATGGCGGTGCAGTAGCGCAGCGTCGGTTCGCCGAACAACACCTTGTAGCGCGGCGTCATGTAGCCGGGGATAAACTGGATGAATTCCAGGTTTCCCAGGGAGGCGCCGGCATCATAGGCCAGCATATGCCCGTCACCGCCAACGTCGGCTGTGTTAAGGTTGTGCTTGTACAGGTCGCCGAAACCGCCGGTCGCCAGGATGACAGCGCCCGCGCGAACAGCAAGCAACTGATTGTCCGGTCCGGCAAAAATAGCGCCGCAGACCCGGCCGTTCTGCTGCAGCAGTTCTAAAGCGGTCCACTGCTCCAGGATTGTGACAGACGGCAACGCAGCAAGCCTGGCGCGGACACGTTCCCGGGTGCCGCCCCAGTCTTCCCAGTAATAAAGTGCCCGTTCCCGTTCGGCGAAGCAGGCGACACGGTTCATCTCCATCAGGTGGGGCTCGACACCCATGTCCGGCAGTTCGGCGATGCGATCATGTATCTCCTCGATATAGATCCGGCCCAGCTCAGGATCGTTCATGCCTTGGGATGCTGCACTGATCTCCTCAAGGAAAAGGCAGGCATCATCCGGATCATCCAGTCGGGGCGCCAGACAGCCGAGCCGCGAGGTGAAGGGGTAAAAGCTGGCACCCGAGCAAAGACGCCCCTTAATGGCCATGACGGTCTTGATCCCAGCCGCGCCACAGGTCCGGCTGGCCTTAATGGCGGCGAGCCCACCGCCGATGACCAGAACCTCAGTATCCGTAAATTGTACATTGTCTGCTTGCATGATGTCGCTTTTCCTTTAGTCAAAACTGTGAAGCGTCAGACCACCATCAGGTCAGGTGAAATCCGGCTTCACAAACTGAAACGCATAGAGATCGGCGTCCCGCAAGGTGAATTTCAGGCGGATCGGCCGGCCGGCCAGTGAAGATACATCAGGTCCGTCGGCAAAAACGACGGGGCGGTCCAGGCTGTCGCCGAACACTTCATGACTCTGGTAACCGGGGATCTCCGCGCCGGCATCATCCAGGATCGAGACATAGACATGGCCGACTGCCGAAGTGGCGAAATTGAGCATCAGCCTGGATCCTTCGTAGATGAAGGTTTTGGTTGTCAGCGTCGCACCTTTGAGGGGTGCCTTATATGAGATCAGACCGTCTTTGCGGATCGCATAGCGGCGCAGGGAACAATCCTTTGTCCACATGCCGTCGAACGCATAGAAGGACAGTTCGTTCGGCGCCATGTCCGGCAGATCGGACGGCGTTTCCACCATGCCCCAGGAAAAATAACAATCGCCGTAAGCCCAGTTGTTCCCCCGCTCGATGCCAGGCGTCATGAACGCCTCGTTCCAGCGTTTGAAATGGACGCCATCGCGGCTGGTGATCAGGACGCAGTCGGTCAGGGCTGTCCCGTAGCGCATCTGCAGGCTGCTCCTGTTTCTGCGGTTGTCCGGACAGGGCAGGTAATCGAAGCTTTTTGACCATCCGCCCCTTTCGACATAGCGGGTCGCCAGGCCGAAATACAGGTGGTCAGACCGATGGTAGGGCTTGACATTGTTGGTATACAGCTCAACCGCGTCATCGACGTCGAAATCCACTCGCTGCGGCTGTGTCCAGTTCCTGAAATCAGGTGAAACCGCGTAGCGGATATCGCGTTTTTTCCGGCTGATGCCCTCTCCCCTGTCGCGGTCGTAGCCCTCCGGCCAGTCCCGCATGTAGAGATAGTACTGGCTGGTGTGGCGGTCCCAGAAGGCGCAGTTCATGGAATCAAACCAGCCGCCCCGGATCACCTCGCCGCCCGGTGCAAAATGAATGCCGTCTTTGCTTTTCAGCCAGGTCAGGATGCGGTCGTAGCTGCCCTCCGCGACCCGGCCGTTATCCAGGGTCGCTTTGTAACGCTCGTCCTCGGGGCAGTCCGGGTTCGTGTCCCTGAAGACAGCGAAGTTGTCTGTGTTCTTGATCTCATCGCTTTTAACCAGGATGATGTTGTTGTCTTTGCTTCCCTGGCAGTCATGGATACCGTAGCTTGGTTTATGGAACGTCTTGCCGTCATCGCTGCTTTCAGCACAGCAGATCACCATCGGCCCGGTCAACGGGTCGCCCGGTTTCGTATCAGCGCTGATATTGAAGTTGCCGGCCTTGTAATACAGACGGACCAGCTCCCGTTCGCGGATAACCACCGGGTAAACGCAGCTGCTGCCTTCCCAGGGCGCGTCGCAGACCATGGCCACACCGTGGTCCTGCGGTTTATGCTGGGTCAGGACCGCATCGGTCTGTAGAACCAGGTAGTCATCCCAGAACACTTCTCTGCGGGACCCGATCTGAATGGGTATATCTTTGCTCACGTGTCATACCTCCCTGTTATGCTGCCTGCCGGATTTTGATGCGCCGTCTGGCGAATTTGTCCGGTCTGAGCGGCCTGGTATTGTCCGCATCTGCTCAGCCAAACTTGAACGAGAAAATGTCGGCATCCTGCAGGTCGATGCGCATGCGCACAGATCGGCCTGCCAATGCTGAAACATCGCTTCCCCCGGCAAAGTCGACCGGCCGCTCCAGGCTGTCGCCGAAGATTTCACAGCTCTCATACCCGGGGATCGCGTTGCCTGCCGCATCCAGCAAGGTGATGCGGACCGAGCCGATGGCCGATGTGGCGAAGTTGACGCTCAGCCGGTTTCCGGCAAAGGTGAAAGGCCGGGTGATCAGCCAGGTCGGCTCATAGCCCGCGTGGTATGACAAAAAGCCGTCTTTGCGGATGGTGTAACGCCGGACTGCCTGATTGCCGATCCAGTGATAATCGAGGCAATAGAATGACAGCTCATCCGGCGCGCTGTCAGGATCGTCGGAACGCGTCTCGATCAGGCCCCAGGTCGGGTAACAGTCGCCATAGACCCAGTTGGCATTGCGCTCAATGCCAGGTGTCATGAAGGCCTCTTCCCCGCGCCTGAAGCGGACGCCGTCGCGGCTGGTGATCAGGATGCAGTCTGTCAGGACAGTGCCATAACGGATGTGCTTGCGGCAGCGGTAACGGCGGTGGTCAGCGCCGGCCATGTGGTCAAAGTTGGGCACCCAGCTGTCCCGTTCATAATAGCGCGCCGGCATGCCCAGAAAAACGTGGTCAGCCCGTTCATAGGGCTTGATTGTGTTGGTGTACAGCTCGATCGGCTCGACCTTGCCAAATTCGATCGGCTTATAGTCGCTCCAGGTTTTGAAATCCGGCGACGTGCAATAGCGGATGCCCCGCATCTTCGTGCCCATGTTCTGGCTGCGGCGGCGCGGATAGCCTTCAGCCCAGTCGCGCATGTAGAGGAAATACTGCTTGCTGTGCCGGTCCCAGAAAGCGCAGTTCAGCGAATCAAACCAGCCGCCGACAACCAGCTGGCCACCCGGTGAGAAATGGACCCCGTCGGCGCTTATGTAGTAACAGAGTATTTCGTCGTTGGTGCCCGGCACCCGCCCGTTTTCGGCGACAGCCTTGTACAGCTCATCCGGTGCGCAGTCCGGGTTGGTGTCTTTAAAGACGGCGAAGTTGTCTATCGTCCGGGTGTAGCCGCCGATCTTGAGGATGATGTTGTTGTGCTTGCTGCCGTTGTACTCATAGATGCCGAGATCCGGCTTGATAAAGGTCCGGCCGTCGTCATGGCTCTCTGCATAGCAGACCACAACCGGCGACGCGTGGATGTTCGTGTCATCGTGCAGGAGGAATCTGCCGGCATGGTAGTACAGGCGGATGACATCACCGTCACGGAACAGGCACGGGTAGCCGCAGGAAGAACCCTCCCAGGGCGCGTCGCACATCATGGCGACTTCCCGGGTCTCCGGCTGGTGCTGGTGCAGGACAGCCGTCGCCTCGTCGATCAGAAAATCATCCCAGAACAGTTCGCGGCGTTTGCCCAGTTCGATTGGCGCATGCTCTTTCATGAATGCTCACCTCTTTTTTTTGCCGGCTTTGCAGACAGGCCGGCAGCTCCCGGGTATCAACAGCAGACCCTCAACCCTGTGCAGATCACCGGGTTGCTCCGCCATCAGAACGGATGGTTTGTGGAGGCAGGGTCGGGATCTGGCGCCAGTGCGATCTGGCGCGGATTGGACAAGGAGATTTCCGGACGTACAATAAACGGGCGGAATGTGCCGCGGATCGAATACAGGATCGCTGAATTCAGCTCAAAGCCAAAGCGGATGCGCCTGCCTTTCAGCTCCGCAAGTTTATGGTTCTGCCAGGCCGGTGTGACCGCGGTTCCGTCGCAGTTGCCCATGAGGCTCTCCGCATATGAAAAGCCTTCGTACGGTTTGCCCTGATGGTCGAGGATGGCCATGCGGACCAGACCGGTCGAAGCCGCCACATTGACGGTCAGGTCATCGTCCTGCAGTTCGAACGACTTGGTGATCACCTTGCCGTCGAGGCCGCAGCACTCAAGGCCGCAGAAGCCGTCTTTGCGGATGCTGTAAAAATTGAACCGCCCCAGCTTGCCGCCCAGGCGCTCTTTAACCTTGAGGTAGTCGGCTGCCTGCAGGTGCGGCGTGCGGCTGGCCGCGGCAACCAGGATCATCTCGGATGCATCCTGGCTGGTCATCATATGCAGAAAGACCATCTGGTTAAAGCCGTATTCCGGTGAAACCGGCTTCTCCACGATCGGCTGCCGCGTCGTGTGCATCCAGTAGCGGCCGTCGTAGCTATACATCAGTTCGCTGTCCATGTAGCCATTCATCTTGACGAGGTCCTCGTCGGTCATGCTGGTGTGGAAACGCAGCATCAGGCCGAGGAATATACCCTCATTCCAGAAGACACCCATCGAATAGAGCTGGATGGTGAACAGCCCGTCCGCATATCCGGCGTCCGGGTGCACGATCAGGGCTGGATCCGACCAGTCCTGCAGGTCTTCCGACTCGACCGTGCAGATGCGACGGTCGACATATGAAGCGCGCAGGATGACCTGGTATTTCTTTGTGACCGGATTAATACTACATAGAACTTTTATTATTTTTAAAACACCTGTCCTATGTCGCTAC
>JAWSUP010000279.1:0-5853 GCA_033549405.1 Bacillota bacterium
GCCAGACTGACTTCGCCGGGAACCGGCACCGCACCGCCGCCGATCATGGCCGCGCGTGTGATGGCATGGTGCGGATTCCGGAAAGGCCTCCTCGACATCAGGCCGCTCTGTTCGGGCAGCAGACCGGATGCGCTGTAGATCCGGGTCACCTGGATGGATTCGTCTTCTGTCAGATCGGGCAACAGACCCGGAAGGGTTTCGGCCAGTGATGTTTTGCCGCAACCGGGCGATCCCAGCAGCAACAGGTTGTGCCGACCGGCTGCTGCAATAATCAAGGCTCGGATCGCCTTTTCCTGACCGACGATCTGTCCGATATCAGGGATTGTTTGCTCCTCTCGTCCAGTCTGAACAATACAAGTATCCGGATCACCAGGCCTGGCTGGGTTGCGATCAGCGGTCGACCATCGATCGGCAGGCAGTTGTACATGTTCCGGCATGAAGATCCTGGCAGCCTCGCTCAGATGACGGATGCCGACTGTTCCCTGATCCAGAACTGATCGTGCCTCAAGGCTGTTTTCTGCAGGAACATAGATATGCTTGATGCCTTTATCCCGACAAGTCAGCGCCCGACAAAACACACCTGGTACACGCCGGATATCACCATTTAAACCCAGTTCTCCGATCACGCAGGGCGTTTGGTCCGGCAGCCTGATCTGACGGGATGCCGCCAGGATGGCCAAGGCTAAGGGCAGATCAAAAGCAGAGCCTTCCTTGCGCAGCCAGGCTGGCGCATAGCTGGCGATCAGGTGTCCGACCGGAAAGGTGAAACCGGTATTGCAGATTGCTGCATGCACCCTGTCCCTTGATTCACGCACGGCCGAGTCTCCCAGGCCGACGATATCAAACGAAGGCAGTCCTGGCAAGATCGACACCTCAATATCGACTAGGATTCCTTCGATCCCGTACAGGCCGCAAGAACGAATCAGGCTGCAGCTGTCAGACACACATTTCCTCCCCTGCCAATAGTTCTGTTTCCAAATAAGAATTCTCATAATAAGTTCTACAGGTACCATACCAGAGAACCTGATCGGGAGGTGTTTGCTTCGCACGACAAAAAGCGACAAAATGCGATAAAATGCGATTGAAAGTCTTTAATAGACATCAAACTCTATTCATTTGATCATGTCTGACATATCTGCGATAATAGCTCTGTGAAACATCAGGAGGATTAATACATGCGTCTGGGAATTGTCGGTCTGCCGAATGTAGGCAAAAGTACACTATTTAATGCCATAACCAGGGCTGGAGCAGCCGTGGCCAATTATCCGTTCTGCACCATTGACCCCAACGTCGGCGCCGTCGCTGTTCCGGACGACCGGTTGAATAAACTTGCCGAGATGTTCCATCCATTGAAAGTAACGCCGGCGGTCATCGAATTCGTCGACATAGCCGGCCTGGTCAAGGGCGCCAGCAAAGGCGAAGGGCTCGGCAATAAATTTCTGGCCAACATCCGCGAAGTCGACGCCATTGCTCATGTCGTCCGCTGCTTCGAAGATGAAAATGTCATACATGTCGACGGCCGGACCGATCCGGTCCGGGATATCGAAACGGTCAACCTGGAATTGATCCTTTCGGACATCGAATACATGGAACGGCGTATCGACAAGACGCGCAAGATGACCAAAGGCGGTGACAAACGCTTCGCCGCACCGCTGGCCGTCTATGAGAAGCTGTACGCCCATCTGAGTGATGAAAAACCGGCCCGGACCGCCGATCTGGATGCGATTGAATCTGAGTATCTGCACGATCTGGCTTTGCTGACTTTAAAGCCGGTCCTTTATGTCGCCAACGTCTCTGAAGATGCCTTGAGCGATCATGAGCCGGAAACAGTCGAAAAGGTGCGCACCATCGCATCTGCAGAAAACGCCGAAGTCGTTGTGATCAGCGCCCAGATCGAAGAAGAGATCGCCATGCTCGACGCAGACGAAAGGCAGTTGTTTCTCCAGGACCTTGGACTTGCAGAATCAGGCCTGGACAAGATCGTGCGCGCCGGCTACCACCTGCTCGGGCTGATCTCCTTCCTGACAGCCGGAGCGCCGGAAGTGCGCGCCTGGACCATCCAGCGCGGAACAAGAGCCCCGCAGGCAGCCGGTAAAATCCATTCAGATTTCGAACGCGGCTTCATCCGCGCAGAAGTCGTCGCTTATAAAGACCTGATCGCCTGTGGCAGCAATGCGGCAGCACGCGAAAAAGGCCTCATCCGTTCAGAAGGCAAAGAATACGTCATGCAAGACGGCGATGTCGTTCTCTTCAGGTTTAACGTCTAAAGAGCAGTTGTAGAATCAAGCGAAACGAATACGCCCCTGCGCAGCAGGTAGAACACAAACCCCTTTCCAGCCCCGCGCAGCGGGCAGCCTTCACAGACCTGCTGATTGACAAGCTGAGGTGTGCCAGCGCCGCGGTCTATTGAATTATTTTACTCTCCATCTCTCCCTCAACTCTCCAACTCTCCCGAACTCTCCGTCAAACCTGAAATTCCATTCATAGACGGCGGTTTTCTAATCCGTCTGCCCAATCAAAACTTCGGCATGCAAAAAGCTAAGGCCAACGCAAACAAACGTGAGCAGAAGTTGCTTGAAGCGTTCCGCGAAGCAGAGTTTACCAAGGAAGACGCGGCGGAAACGCTTGGTATAAGCGCAGGCGGCGCATATAAACTTCTCGTCCGTATGAGCAAAAAAGGCTTGCTAACCATAAAAAAAGACGGCAAACAATTGATATATTCCATGATAAAACAATAGACAATCAAACATTATCATTTTGGGCTTATACATATTTTCACTTTGTGTATTCGAAAAGATGGAGCGATCTCCGTTCGGTTACAGTTGAATCTTGACGCCGCGCTCCTTCAGTTCCTGGATCAGCAGTTCCCGCACTTTATCCCTGAGTTCATCGAGGGTGCCATCGTTCTCGATCACCTGGTCAGCGATGGCGACATAGTCTTCCCGGCTCATCTGCATGGACATGCGTCGCGTTGCCTCTTCTTCATCCATGCCGCGCCGGCTCAGCCTCTCTCTGCGGATGTCGTCATCAGCCCAGACTACCCATACCTGACTGCAAAGATCAAGAAAACCGTGTTTTACTGGGATGGGCACGTCCAGAACGACAGCTCGCTGCTTGCCAGATGCGAGCTTGTCGACTTGCTCCCTGATGGCGTCGAGCACATGGCGGTGCACAACAGCACTCAGCTGATCCAGCGCTTTCCTGTTGCGAAAAACAAGCCTGGCCATCTTTTGCCGGTCAAGAGCACCGGCTTCATCGATTATGCCCGTGCCAAACAATTCGATCAGCTCTGGTATAGCCGCGCCACCGGACGCGGTTACCTGGCGTGAGAGTTCATCTGCATCGATCACCGGCAAACCAGCTTCGCGGCAGATCTCAGCAACCGAGCTTTTGCCGCTGCCAATGCCACCTGTTATGCCCAACACAAACATCGTCAGTCCTCCGCTGTCTCATCCGGTACCGGCATAGATTCATCCTGGATTTTACAGGCTGCCCAACTGCGCCCCCGGCAAACCTCAGCCACAAGTGGAACCGTCAGCTCCATGGCGCCTTCCATTGCCTGCTGCAACAGTTCGGCAACCCGGTCAGCTTCATGCTCAGGCGCTTCGACGATCAGCTCATCGTGGACTTGCAGGATGAGCTGGGCTTTGAGACCTGCATCTTTTAAGGCGCGGTCGACCCGAACCATGGCGATTTTGATCAGATCGGCGGCCGTTCCCTGGATCGGCGTATTCATGGCTGCACGCTCACCAAACTGGCGGATATTGCGGTTGGGCGACTTTAATTCAGCCAGATAACGTCGGCGACCGAACATCGTTTCAACATAGCCGTTTGCTATCGCGCTGGTGACCAGGCTGTCAAGATATTGGCGCACATGCGGATAACGGGCTTCATACTCAGCGATCCATTTATGCGCCTGGCGAACGCTGACACCGAGGTCGCGCGCCAGGCCAAAGTCGCTGATGCCATAGACGATGCTGAAATTCATCGTTTTGGCAATAGAACGCATGTCAGACGAGATCTGATCGGCTGTCAGGCCGAAGATCCGGCAGGCTGTATCCGTGTGAATGTCTTCGCGATTGACAAAGGCCTCAATCATGGCCGGATCACCGGACAGATGGGCCAGAAGGCGCAGCTCGATCTGTGAATAGTCGGCATCGATCAGCACCTGGCCTGGTCCGGCGATAAAGGCATGGCGGATCTGCCGCCCCTCTGCCGTCCGGATCGGGATATTCTGCAGGTTCGGTTCCGAACTGCTGAGCCGACCGGTTGCCGTCAAGGTCTGGTTGAATGTAGTATGGACGCGACCGTCGTGCGGATTGATCATTTTGATCAGACCCTCGACAAACGTCGCCTTCAATTTGGCTGTCTGGCGATAGTCGACAATCAGTGAAACAGCCGGATGGTCACCGGAAAGACGTTCCAGTTCATCTGCATCAGTTGACCAGGTTCCGCCGGAACGTTTTTTGCCGGTCTTCAGACCAAGATCATCGAACAGAACTTCACTCAGCTGTTTGGGCGAATTCAGATTGAAGGATTTGCCGCAGAGTCGATAAATATCTTGCTGCAGGACATCAAGTCGTTCAGCCATCTGGCGGGACAAGGTATCGAGCACTGTTCTGTCAAGGGCAAATCCCCGCCCTTCCATGCCTGCCAGGATCGTTTCAAGCGGAAATTCGACTTCATCGGCGATGAACAGCAGCTTTCGCTCTTCGAGGTCTTCGCGCTGACGTTGCCCGATCGCTGCGAGCGCCCGGACATTGACGGCATCAACTGCATCGGGCGACTCATTGTCGCCAGAATCTTTCTTTGTATCCGGGGTCTCCTGACCTCCAGCAGTCAGATCCAGCAAAGACTGCTGCTTGGGCAGCCGGTCTTCCTGATAGGGTGAGGACCTTGCTGATGACGGCAGCAGCTCTCCGGTGACCCTTTGATACAAGCGTTCCATATCCGGTTTGCCGTCCAGCTGATTCAGCAGATAGGCTGCAACCAGAACATCGTGTGTGAGCCGCAAGCTGCCTTTCAGGCCGGATTCCCGAAGCCATGTTTTATAATCATATACGAAAAACAGTTGCTGGCTCTTGATCAAGATCGACCACGCCTGATTGGTGTCAGTCTTTGGCAGATAGCGAACCTGATCGGCCTGGTCGATCCAGCAGATGGGATGGCCAGGCTCCATGTAAAGAGTCACGGACGAGTGCCGCTTCTGCAGATCCGCTGCCAATTCGCTAACCGCTGCCACTTTGACCTTTGCCTGCTTCTCTGACAGTGGTTTAGCAGTCGATTCAAGGTCCAGCCGGCTGAGCAGTGTTTTGAAGCCGAGTTGCGTCAGCTTGTCGGTCAACTGGATCTTATTCATAGCCGAGAGTCGGTATTCTTTCAGATCATCTGCCAATGGAACAGACAGGCAGATAGTGGATAACTCCCTTGACAAGAAGGCCATCTCTCGGTCAGACTCAAGTTTTTTTGCTACAGCAGGGCGGATCTGGCCGATTGACGCGTATATTTTTTCGAGAGAACCATATTGGCTGACCAATTCGATCGCCGTCTTCTCACCAATTCCGTGAACCCCGGGAATGTTGTCTGAAGGATCACCCATCAATGCTTTGACATCGATAAACTGCTTCGGACTGACACCATATCGTTCCATGATCGCCTGAGGATCGTATTTTTCTGTCTCCGTACGGCCGGAACGCGTAACGGGCTGTAAAATGATGATCTGCTCATCCGCCAGTTGAAAACTGTCTTTGTCTCCGCTGACGATAGTCACGGGCATCTGTCGCGAGCCGATTGCAGCCAGCGTCCCGAGCAGGTCGTCGGCTTCAAAACCGGCAATTTCCAGACAACAAACAC
>JAWSUP010000280.1:0-5832 GCA_033549405.1 Bacillota bacterium
CGGTGTGTTTCTGCGCATTGCCGATTTTCTGGATGGTCCGCCCAATGGCATCGAGCAGAGCCGTGCAGCCGCCAACGAAGTATTCCTTGTCAGTTATGGGTGCTACGCCTTTGATATCAATCCGGTCGTGCAGCAGCTCGTATTCATCATCGAACAGCACGGTTGTCACCATCGCGCTTCCAGGCTCTTTCTTCTGCTTGTCCAGCAGGGCATTGTAGCCGCCGATCGTGTCGCTTTCCAGCCCGGCCATGGAGCCGCTCTTATCGAGGATAAAAACCAGTTCAGTCAGATCTTGTTTCATGTGTATCCCTCCAAATCGGTATTGTGATGCTGTCAGGATACAATGGATGAAACGGCGCAAGGTCGCCCGGCAGGCGACATTTCAGGCGCCCAGTAAAGCCTGGTCAAAGGCAAACAGTGCTTCGTTGATTTCAAAGATATTGTAGTTACCTTCCTGGATAAAGTATTCGATGATGATATCGAATTTGTTGCTGTGCGACAGGGCAAAGCCTGCCTTAGACAGAAGGTCCCTGGTTTCATCAAGGCTGAGTTCAAGCGCGATGGCAAAGGCCAGGGCGGTTGACTTGCTGGCTTTATATTGAACATCACTGCGGATCTTGGAGAACAGGCGCCGATCGATGTTGGCCCGCTTATAAACGGTGACATCACTCAAAACCTTTTCGTCAATCAGGCGCAGGAGCATCTGGGAGAAAGTTTCATCCAGTTGATCCAGCAAGTCATCGAGGCGCCGTTCGCGCTGGACTGACGTTATGGATGTGTAATTACTTATTTCATCTTCAGCGACGACAGGTGACTGCATGACAGCGCAAGACTGTTCGTTTGCGTCCAGCTCCGGCTTCAGCTCCGGCCGCATCATGGCCTCTTTATATTGCCCTGGCTGCTCCCTGCGGCGGGATGGATGCGCATCAACATATGTGTCGTCGATATACTCTGTGATCGAGGCAAAGAGTCGTTCAGACAAGACAAACGAAGCTTTGTCGTAGACAACCAGATAGACCGTCATGTCATTTTCCAAGAGAAATGCGCCGATGGTCGCGATGGCAATCTGCAGCGCCTGGTCTTTCGGGTATTGATAAATACCCGTGGAAATTAACGGAAAAGCGATTGATTCCAGCTGGTGTGCTTTGGCCAGCAACAAAGCATTCCTGTAAGCATCAGCCAGCAGCGCCGCTTCACCAGCCTGGCCATCATGCCAGACAGGACCGACTGCGTGAATGATCCAGGCCGAAGGAAGGTCATAACCAGGCGTGATGACCGCTTCACCGATTGCACAGCCGCCGATCGCATCACAGGCCGCTTGCAGCCTGACCGACCCGGCCGCCGCAAAAATGGCGCCGCAAACGCCGCCGCCTTGTTGCAATGATGTACTTGCTGCATTGACGATCGCATCAGCATGGACCTTGGTGATATCGTTACGGATAATTTCCAGTGGCATGGCATACCTCCTTCTGATTGGCCTCTGGAAGGAAGACCAGATATTTCTATACGATCTTTATGAGAAACTTATCTGATGGTGATTCTGCTGATGTGCAATCGAATCTTGCCTGAAAGACGGACAACGGTGGATACCAGCAATACGCCGATCGACAACGCTCCGGCAATAGCGAGGGTATGCAGGCCGGTCGCCAGGAAGGCAGCTGTATTGCCGTTGATGGCATATTCCATGGTGTGGTAAATACCACCACCTGGAACCAGTGGTAGGATGGCGATGATCTGAAAAACAGTGATCGGTGCTTTCTGAATACGGGCACAACCTTCTGCGTATGCAGAGAGTGCCAGCGCCGCTAGGAAAAACTGGAACAGGTCATTCTGCAGACCGGCTGCGAGCATATAGACAAACCAGCCGAGTGCACCACCTGCTGCGGCGAAGAGCATATTCCAGCCACGCAGGTTGAAGACCAGACTGAAACCCAGGCAGGCGATAAAGGCGTACAAGCAGGAGATATAAGATTCTGGCATGACTCCTCCTTCTTAGATCAGTCGCAGCAGCGATAAGGCGATACCGGTGCCAAGCGCAATGGCCGTTGCCGTCAGAAAAGCTTCCGCCATTTTGGTCATGCCGGCGATCAGGTCACCGGCGATGGTGTCCTGGATGCTGGTTGTGATGGCGACACCAGGAACAAGGTTCATCAGCGTCCCGATGATGATCTTGTCCATCTGTCCCGCCAGACCCAGCCTGACGGCAAAGAAGGCAAGCGTAGCTGCCAGAGCGCTGCCGGCAATGTTGATAAAGAACGGATTAGTCTGGAAGCGGGCCAGGGCATGCATGGCCAGCTTCATCAGGGCGCCGCAGACAAGTGCCACGGCAGCATCTGCCCAGGATCCCCCAAAAAATAAAGTGAAAGCAGCAGCGATCAAGGCATAAGCAAACAGCTGGACTGGGAAGCCGAAAACAGGACTGTCGGCAATGCGCTTCAGGGAAGACTCAATTTCGGCAGATGTCGGCGTCGTGCTGCAGACCTGACGGACCAGGTTGTTCAGCAAGGCGACCCGGCCAAGATTTGTCTCCCTGGTATGGAGCCGCCTGATCCGGGTCTGGGACACGCCGGCGTGATCTGGCGCGGTCACGATGATGCAGGAAGGGATGGCGAACACATCGCAGTGACTTTGGCCATAGGCCATGACCATGCGTTTGATCGACTCTTCGACACGCGACACTTCCGCGCCGCTTTCTAAGAGCCGATAACCGACCTCAAGGGTGATGTCCAGAACCTTATCGTACTGCATGTTACCAGCGCCAGGTCATTTTTTCAGCCTTGCAGATGCGCTGGATGGCCCAGCGTCCGGTCACGACGGCTACGGGCAGACCGCCGGGGGGCATCAGCCACTGGCCGGCCATGTACAGGTTCTTAATTCGTTTAATCTGGCCCCTGAGAAAAAGCCGTTTAGAATTGGGCGTCTGCCCATAAGCCATCCAGGCTCCGCGCCAGGCGCTGCAATAGCGTTCATAAGTCAGCGGCGTTGCCACATCAAGGTTCTGGATCTTGCCCTTAAGCTGAGGAAATCGCGCCACTATAACCTGCTGCAGTTCGTCGGCCAGTCGTTTCTTCTCTGCTTTGTAGGCCTGCTCATCTCCCGCCAGGTCATTCCACCAAAAATAGTCAGCTTCAAAAAAGGCGATCAGGATGTTTTTCCCGGGCGGAGCGAATTTCGGCTCGTAGGCATAGTGTTTGATAGATAACCGGTTTCTTGTTTCATCTTCAAATGTGTAATCGGACGTCTCAAAATCGAGGTCGGGCGGCACATCTGCCAGACTGTCGTCAACACCGAACGCGACGTAGACGCTGGTTGGAGTCGGATAGGTGACTGGATCGTTGTCGCGCTGGTCGATCATGGCTGCTGGGTAATGGCCTTCGAGCAGTGTGCTCAGGGTGACATGCAAGTCAGTAGCCGGGACGATATAATCGGCGAGTACTCGCTCGTTCTCAACATCCTCTGATTCTTGTGACAATTCAACGCCAACGGCCTGGCCGTTCTCAATCAGAACACGCTCAACGGCCTGATCGAGGACCAGCTGGCCTCCGAGTGACCGGTAATAATCAGCCATGCGCAGGGCCATAGCCCGCGAACCGCCGGCCGGCCGTCCGCCGTTCCCGGAACAGATTGTTCCCAGTGTGAAGATAAGCGTATAAGCGCTGCTCGACACCGGAATAACAGAAATCAAGGCTTGGCGGATCGCCGGATGGCGAAACCGGTTGGCATAATCTTTCAGGGATTCGTTAAACTGTTTCATGACTTGCTGGCTTTTCCGTGAAGAGATGAGCAGTCGTAAAAGGTCAAGCGGATTCATCAGGTCTGGCGGCAATCTGGGAATGGAAGCATCAAACATGAGCGTGACGGCATCACAAAGACGGTTGATCTCGAGTCGATCATCCGGGGAAACAGTTAAGAGATGGCTGCGCAAACGGTCCAGGTCGCTGTACAAAGACACCGTCACACCTTCATGCTCGACGGTTGTAAAGCATTCGGGCTGGTGGATGGCAACATCCGGCCCAAGCGCTTTGATTTCACGCCAGAAGCGGCCCATGTCCGACCCCTCTTTTGCCCCGGTCAACCAATGAATGCATCCATCAATGTGATAACCCTTGCGGTCCCAGCCAGTACATTCACCGCCCGGCACCGTGTGCTGCTCATAGATCGTGCTGTTGAACCCTTTCTTCTGGGCATAGATTCCAGCTGTCAGGCCAGCAATACCGCCGCCGATGATGACGATTTTCTTGCTCATAAGGGTGCTCCTTTACGGTGTAGACCCGATGAATATGCATCCGGTCTCATACGATGAACCGATACAATTTTACCACAACAGCAGGCGATGGCTGCGATGACCCGCTCAACTGCATGACTGGGTTGGCACTCACCTGGAGCCGGACGCTCAGGCTGATTGTTTCTTTTGACCATAACGACCCGCCACGTATTCGATGATGACCCCATAAAGAACGCCGGCCAGCAGACCGATCAGATCCTGGTACCCTGCAGCACTGTAAAAAGCAAATGACACCAGAAATCCAAGAACAGCTCCTCGAATCCATGGGGCGGGCTTCTTATGGGGAGCGTCGGCCAGGCCAATGACGATACCCATCAACAAACGGTTGAACCAGAAGGCAAAGAGGTACAGCACTTCCTGGTTAAATCCGGAACGAAACCAGGCACCGGCAATACAGAAAAGTCCCAAGACAGCGCCTGTAACAGCTGCAATGATCAGTCTTCTGGTCAGCATGGCATTTACCCTCCTGTTTGAATATCAGCAGACATATTTGTATCTTATTTGTATCTTATCACAGATGGCTTTCTGATGATCATAAAATCTATACCTGGATGCGACGATTCATCATGTCAATGGACCCAATTGCTGATATACTTAACGCAGATGCAAGGAGAATGATAACAGAAAAATGACGAGGTGAAGCGCGTGACACAAAGCAAGAAAAAAGCAATCATCATGGTGCTCTTGATTACAGTTGCTGTTGCATTGACAATCATTGGTTATATCACCCTCCCGGATGTTCTGATCATGCAGATCCAGGCAAACGGAACAGCAGGTACAACCTTACCCAAGCCGATTGGCCTTGCCATTCCGCTTCTGGTGACTATTATTTTCTCTGTATTGTATTATAAGCGCAATAACAACAACAGCAGGAATATCGGCGTTGCGCTGCTTGGCATCCTCATGTTTGTTTTGACGTTTGTATTCAACCGATAACCACAGACCAGACTGTTTAACGATGCTCTGTAAGGGTTTGCAGAAGATTCATCGGTAATAGATCCACTGCCGATAAAAGGGGAATGCATGTGACACTTTTTAAACCGGATTATCGATATCTCGAAAAGGCGGCCCGCAACCAGGAAGCAGAACGCCTGCCGCTTTATGAACACTTGATTTCCGACCGCCAGATGGAGAAGATCATGAACCGGCCTTTTGCGGATCTGCTGCAGGGCGACCGGACGGAGCAGAAGGAGTACTTGCGTCAGTACTGCCGTTTTTTTCTGGAAATGGGTTATGACACGGTCAGCTTTGAGTGCTGCATCGGACCGGTCATGCCTGGCAGTGGTTCCCTGGGCGGACATAAACCGGGCGTTATCAGGTCACGGCAGGATTTCGACTGCTATCCCTGGCCAGAGATCCCGGATTTGTTTTTTGATCGTTATGGTTCTTTGTTTGATGCCCTGCGCGAAGTGATGCCGGCCGGTATGAAAGCCGTCGGTGGCCCGGGCAACGGCATCTTCGAATGTGTGCAGGATGTCGTCGGTTTCATGGACTTGTGCTACATCGGCGCCGATGACCCGGATCTCTATGCCGACCTGTTCCGTGCG
>JAWSUP010000281.1:0-5795 GCA_033549405.1 Bacillota bacterium
CAGTCGACAGGATAACGGTGTCACCATAACGAATGAGGCAGGAACCGCTGGCAAACTGAGCCAGTTTCCCGGTCTCGACAACCAGTGGCTTACCAGCCAGAGTTGTGGTGAATGTTCTTTCCATTTGAATACCTCCATGGGTTGGCAGTTCTACTGCCGTTTTTTGAACCCGCGGAGCGGTAGCCTGTAGGTTCCATGGCTGTGCGAGATCAGTGATCGATCCCGATACAGCCGCGCAACCTACCTTCTACTGCCCGCAGGTTGTACTAGTTTGTGAAAATTGGTGGGCGGATGCCCGCCCACCAATTACGCTGCTTACTTTCTAATGTTCAGTTTACCGATGATCGCCCTGTATCGCTCAACATCGATACGTGTCAGATAATCCAGCATGCCTCGCCTTTGACCGACCATCATCAGCAATCCGCGCCGTGAATGGTGATCATTCTTGTGCACCTTGAGATGTTCTGTCAGGTGATTGATGCGTTCAGTCAAGATGGCGATCTGAACTTCCGGTGAACCTGTATCGCCTTCATGCAAACCGTAGGTGGCGATCAATTCTGCTTTGCGTTCTTTGTCCATTTGCTGTTCCTCCTAATATTTCACCGATGTCAACGTGGGTGGTCGGACGATCCACAAACCTTGAACATGGCAGACTACAGAAACAATAACACAAATCAGGCCTATTGTAAAGCAATTAAGATACGCAGGTCATATGTCTGCAACTTTTAAAAACGGTCAAAACAGCCTGTCAACAGCAGGCCGGCCTTAACGTGACTGGTAGACCAGCGTCTGCCCCTGATTCTGGATCACAACTTCCCTTCCGTTCGTTTTTGTTTTTTCAGTATAGCCGACAACCCTGGCATCCAGACAGTAAGCCTGACAGACAGACAGAATCGTCGATACGACCGGCGGTTCGCAATAAATTTCCAGCCGATGCCCCATGTTGAACACTTGATACATTTCCTGGTCACTCATCTGTCCAGAATCACGGATGGCAGAAAAAATCGCCGGCAGCGGGAACAGATTATCTTTGACAATGCGCACAGGCTGCCCGAAATCGCGACATTTCGCCTGTCCGCCGCCGGTACAGTGGATCAGGCCATAAATTGAATCAGGAACGGTCGTTTCGAGGATGTCCCGTATGATTGGCAGGTATGACCGGGTCGGTGACAGGATGGCTTCTCCGACAGACAAGGTGCTGCCCGGCAAAGGGTCATCCAGATGCCAGCGGCCGCAGTAGGCCTGATCGTCGCGCAGGGTGTCTGAAAAAGACTCAGGATACTTGCTGCGATAATCCGCATGCAGCAGCAGATGCCGGGCAGCGGTCAGGCCATTTGAACCAATCCCGGAATTCTCTTTTTCTTCTCCGTTAATTGTGCCGGCGGATGAAAGTCCGACTATAGCCAGCCCGGGTTTGATTTTTCCCGCATCAATCACCTGACTGCGGTGCAGTCTGACGAAGATGGTCGAGTCACAGATAACCGTTCGGACGAGATCACCGACATCTGCTGTTTCACCACCGGTCATGGTGATGGCAATGCCCGCGTCCTTCAGCCGCGTGATCGCATCATCATAGCCGTTGATCAGGGCAGACAGGCAAGCACCATCGATCCGGTGCGCGTTTCGTCCGATCGTGTTTGATACGTAAAAGTCATTGACAGCGCCGATGCAAAGCAGATCATCTGTGTTCATAACCAGCGCATCCTGGGCCAGCCCGGCAAACCAGGCAGGATCGCCGGTTTCACGGTACATCAGGTAGGCGACTGACGATTTGGTGCCGGCTCCGTCGGCGTGAATGGCAGAACACCAGCGCGGATCGCCTGCCGGATCGGGCATGATTTTGCAGAATGCACCGGGGAATAGTCCGCGCGACTGGTCCCGGACAGCTTTGTGGACATCATCCTTGGTTGCGGAAACGCCGCGTGAAAGGTAAGAATCAGTCATATCTTTGCTCATATCACCCATTTGTTTCTGCATATGTCCTCCTCATGCCTGCGGTAATAAAATCTGTCTCCAGAAGCTTTCAGACATTATTCAGGTGCTTTCCGAGCAAGCCTGTAAGCCGGATCCTGTCTTGGACAACCATCTATCTAGGCCGACTGTTGCCAGCCGGCTCCAGCCACCTCCACGGGACTTGCGGGCCGCAAATATGTCCCTCCGCGGTGTTGCTCCAGGTGGGGTTTACAGAGCCGGAGCGTCGCCGCCCCGCTGGTGAGCTCTTACCTCACCTTTCCACCCTTGCCTGCACCAAAAGATGCCGGCGGTCTATTTCTGTTGCACTGGCCTTGAAGTCGCCTTCACCGGGAATTACCCGGCACCCTGCCCTTTGGAGCCCGGACTTTCCTCACGTGCCACCTTTCGGTCGACACCCGCGGCTGTCCGGCTTACTCGGAAAGCGATATCATTATAAACCAGCCCCTGGTAAACAGCAAATGCAATATCGGGCAGTAAAACGCGCAGTCGGACAGCCAACGGATCGAGCACAACGCGTTCAGAAACGTCATGGCCGATGCAGATCTGGGCGATCGTCGACAGGGAAAGCACAATGCCTGTGCTGTGTTTGCTTTCACCGCACAGGACACAATCCACACCGGCAGCCCGCACCGCTGCGATGCCTTCTTCGCCAAATGATCCGGGAAAAGCTGCGATGCGACTGACGAGCAGATCCCGATCTGTATTGAAAAAGCAACCGGAAGCGCCAAGACCCGCATGACAGATACCACCGATGTCACTTAGCAACACAGGCTGACCGGGTACGATGATCCTTCCATAGGTTGCAACAGGACCCTGGTTAACTGCAGTACCTGAATCTGTGTCTGCTGACAGAATCCGCGACAGGCAGTCTGCCAGGCAATCGGCGACGCCGCCTGCTGCGGCATCGAGGTTCGTATGGGCTGTCAGAACGCTGATTTTCCGCTCAATAAGATCCATTAGAAGAGCCTGGGCCGGGTCATCACGACGCAACGCTTCCTGCGGATTGAAGATTACCGGATGATGGCTGATGATCAGGGAGCAGCCCGCCTCTGTCGCCAGTCTGATCACTTCTGGTGTGACATCGAGTGTCAGCAGAACCGATTCGACAAGGCTATCGGGATCTCCGACCTGCAGACCAACCCGATCCCAGGGTTCAGCCATTTCCTGCGGGGCAATTGCCTGCATAACCGCGACGATGGCGGCAACAGTTACGCTGCGGTGTGGCTGTTCTGACATGATCATCAATCCTTCCCGTGGTTTTTGATTACTGGGTGACAGCACCTGTGAGTCCGTTTATCTGGTCGCTGAGCGACTGCATCTGCGGATCACCGAGCATTTGTTTCTGGATGCGATGCTGCAACTGGACCAGATAATCCGGCAATTCGCATGGCCGTTCGGTCAGGATGACCGGTCCGACCCAGGCTTCGAGATCAGTTAATTGGCAAGATATGCCAGCAAAGCGCACCTGCATGACCGGATAGAAGCGATGTCGTTCTCGCGCCAGGATCTCACGTTCGATACGGTATCCCCTTTCACAGAGGAAATGACGCAGTTCCGGCAATGACTTCATGGCCTGGATCACCAGCATCGGGCACGGTTTATCAACTGCCGATACGATGCGCATGATCTCATGCCCGCCCAGTCCGGCCAGAATCACGACATCGTCATCGCCGATTTCATGTCCGGCAAGCCCATCTGTCAGACTGGTCTCTATCCGGTCAGACAGACCGTACCGACGGATATGGGATGAAGCCCTTTGCAGCGGACCAACGCGCAGATCTGCTGCAACAGCCTGTTCGCAATAGCCTTGCTGAACCAGCCATATCGGCAGCCAGCCATGATCTGTCCCGATGTCATGCGCGACACGACAAACCGGCACAAGATCGGCGACAGCCTGCAGTCGCGGTGACAGCCGAATCTGCCCGCCCAAAACATTTTTTTTAGTTGGCGAGTCAGGCATTTAGTCTAAATAATCTTTCAGTTTTTTGCTGCGGCTGGGATGACGCATCTTGCGCAGAGCCTTGGCTTCGATCTGCCGGATGCGCTCGCGGGTGACATTGAATTCTTTGCCAACTTCCTCCAGCGTCCTGGTCCGGCCGTCATCAAGGCCGAAACGCAGGCGCAAAACCTTCTCTTCTCTGGGCGTCAAGCCTTTAAGCACTTCCAGGAGCTGTTCTTTAAGCAAGGTGAAGGCAGCCTGGTCGGCTGGTGACGGCGCGTCGTCATCCGGAATGAAATCACCCAGATGGCTGTCTTCTTCTTCACCGATCGGTTTTTCCAGGGATACCGGCTCCTGGGAAATCTTCATGATTTCGCGGACCTTATCGACCGTCATGCCCATTTCCTGGGCCATCTCTTCAGCTTCCGGCTCACGTCCCAACTCCTGGATCAGCTGGCGCTGGACACGGATCAGTTTGTTGATGGTTTCCACCATGTGCACCGGGATGCGGATAGTCCTGGCCTGATCCGCGATTGCCCGGGTTATGGCCTGGCGAATCCACCAGGTGGCATAGGTGCTGAATTTAAAGCCTTTGGTGTAATCGAATTTGTCGACAGCCTTGATCAGTCCAAGATTACCCTCCTGGATCAGGTCCAGAAACTGCATACCGCGACCCACATAACGCTTGGCTATACTGACAACCAGGCGCAGATTGGCTTCGCACAGCTGGTCTTTTGCCTCTTGACTGCCCTCGAGCATCTGCTGGGCAAGATCTTTTTCCTCGTCTGCTGTCAACAAAGGGACTTTGCCGATTTCCTTGAGGTACATACGTACCGGATCATCGACGCCGACGCCTTCTATCCCATTCATATCAGTATCTGACTCAACTGGCGTCTCCTCTTCAATAACAGCATCAGGGATCACCTCGATGCCCAACGATTCCAGTTTATCCAGTATTTTCTCGGCTTGTTCCAGATCAATATCAGATGCTTCAATTGCAGTCATGACATCCTTGTAGGATATCTGGTTTTTACTGGATCTTGCTTTGGTGACCAATTCTCCGAACAGGCCATGTTTTTTTTCTGCTGCCATCTGTCAGTATTCCTCCTGATCTATTATTTGCTGTCTTTCTGCTTCTGTCTGTCCGATTGTCTGTCTTTGGTTCTTCCATTAATATAAAAATTACCCGTCTGGCTTTTGTTTCAATTCAGTCAGTTGCCGTGTTACCTGTAAAAGCTCCTGTTTGATCGCACTGCGCATCTTTTCATCCGGATCCTGGTCAAGCTGTAATTTCAAAGTGTCCAACCGGCAACGCAGCCGGTATTTGCGTTGCCGCCACAGTTGTTCTGTGGCAGCTTTGCGCAGATCTTGGTGGCCGAAAAGCTCATCAAGCCGCATGCAGACGCGGGCCATCAGATCATGCAGCGAATAGTCGCGGACGGTCAGGTCACCGCAGAGTTCAATGAGTCCGGACGGATCCAGGTTTCCTTCAATGGCCTTGGGCAAAACGCGTTCTGCCAGGTTTCTGATCGGACCCTCAGAGAAATCCTCAACCCGGATATCTATCTCGTCGACAAGAGAGGGTTCAGCGGCAATCAGACCGAGCAGGTATAGCTCTTCGCGCGACATCTGCTGGGTCGGATCGTTTCTGGCAGGATCTTTCTTGTTCTCATGCATCTCAGGCTGCCGGCGTTCTGGCTGGCGCTTGCCGCTGTCCGGTTCCTGATGGCGCCGTTCAATTTCCTGCATCACAGTTTCCGGTGACGCGTTGATCTCTTCAGCCAGCTTGGTGGCATAAAGTTCGCGTACGATGGCGTTTTTCTCGAGTGCCAAGAAGGCACAGGCCTCATCCTGGTAGGCGATCGGATCCAGAATATCCTTG
>JAWSUP010000282.1:0-5788 GCA_033549405.1 Bacillota bacterium
GTATTCATGGGGTGTCTTTGCTTCAGCCCTGCGGGCTGAAGGGTGGACCTCGACCCAGTCGCAGATTCCCTACATGATCGCCTGTGCCGTTTTTGCCATCCTGATGGTGCCAGGCGGCCGGATGCAGGATCGATTCGGACCGAAGCTGGTCCTCTTGATCGCATCCATCATGACAGCCATCGGGTTTATCTTTTCAGGGCTCTTCAAGACAGTCGGCGGTCTGTCCATCTTTTTCGGCATTTTCTTCGGCATCGCCATGGGATTTGGCTATGCAACCACAACACCGACTGCCATCAAATGGTTTGGCAAAGAGCATCGCGGCTTGATCTCAGGCATCGTTGTCAGCGGATTTGGCCTTGCCGGTATCTACATCGCGCCGCTGACCAACCGCCTTATCCATCAATTTGGTCTGGATAAAACCTTCATCATTCTTGGACTCTTTTTCAGTGCCATTATCCTTTTATTTCGCCTTTTCATCGCCAATCCTCCAGATGGCTTTAGACCTGCTCTGTCAGGTGTCAAGCCTGGATTAAAACCGGATGATAAGCCGGCTACAACGTCACAGCCTGCTGCTTCTGATCATCCTGCACGCGACTACACCTGGCGCCAGATGATGCATACATCCCAGTTTTACCTCTTGTGGGTCATGTTTCTATTAGGCACGTTTGCCGGTCTGCTTATTTTAGGCCAACTCTCTACGATCGGACAAGAACAGGCCGGTTTGTCGCCATCAATCGCCATGTCACTGGTCATGATCTATGCCGTTTTCAACTGGCTTGGCCGCATTCTGACCGGGCTGATATCAGATAAAATCGGCAGGCGCGCCACCTTGTTGTCGATCTTTCTCATCCAGGTCTTGAGTTTCCTCTTTTTCCCCCAAATGACAACATATCTCCCGCTGGCTATAGGTACAGCCTTTGTCGCGTTTTCCTTTGGCGGCATGCTGACGAATTTCCCGGCAGTGACAGCCGACTATTTCGGTGTCAAGAATCTCGGTCTCAATTATGGTCTGGTATTTACAGCCTGGGGCGGCGGCGGCGTTTTCGGCCCATTTTTAGGCGGGCTGGTCCATGACCTGACCGGCGCCTACCTCGTCAGTTATCACGTATCTGCCATCCTGTGCTTTGCCGGAGCGTTGCTCAGCCTGCTGGTCCGGGCGCCGCGTGAGTCAGCCGCCGGGACAGGCAGTCAGATTGATCCTGTGGAAACAGCCTCTGGTTCATGATATATCCTGCTCATCAGACAGCGGTGCCTTAAAGTCCTGTCCGGGATGCGGGTCTGGAAATTTATGTATATAATGGTAGGCATGGATTATCAGGAGGCTGCCATGGACCTGGTACAACAAAACAGAACCCCAATTGTCACCGCCTTGCAGGCGGTTCATGCCCAGCGCATCGTTCCTTTTGACGTTCCGGGGCACAAGCATGGCAAGGGGAACAGGGAGCTGACCCAGCTTCTGGGCGAGCAATGCATGAGCATGGATGTCAATTCCATGAAGCCGTTGGACAACCTGTGCCATCCTGTTTCGGTGATCCGGGAGGCTGAAGAACTGGCCGCATCTGCGTTCGGAGCCGCCGCTGCCTTTTTTATGGTAAACGGCACGACATCCGCCGTCCAGGCCATGATCCTTTCTGTCTGCAAGCAGGGAGACAAAATCATCCTGCCGCGCAATGTACACCGCAGCGTCATCAATGCACTCGTTCTCAACGGTGCGATCCCAGTCTATGTCAATCCCCAGATCAACAAGCGCCTGGGCATATCCCTGGGCATGTCCGTCCAGGAGGTTCAGGCGGCCATGGAACGTAACCCGGATGCAAAGGCTGTCCTGGTTAACAATCCGACTTATTACGGTATCTGCTCTAACCTTGCGACGATCACAAAATTGGCGCATGAACACAACATGATGGTCCTGGTAGATGAGGCGCACGGTACGCACCTCAGCTTTGGCGACGATCTGCCGCAGTCAGCCATGGCTGCCGATGCCGACCTGGCGGCCGTCAGCATGCATAAGTCGGGTGGATCGCTGACGCAAAGTTCACTCTTGTTGTGCGGCAATCGAGTTAACGCCCATTATGTGCGCCAGATCATCAACCTGACTCAGACAACCAGCGGATCCTATCTGCTTATGGCCAGTCTCGACCTGTCGCGGAAGGTGCTGGCGCTTGATGGACGGGATATTTTCCGTAAAGTCAGCGAAATGGCGCGCTATGCCCGCGATGAAATCAACCAGATCGGCGATTATTATGCCTATGGACGGGAACTCATAAATGGCGACACCATTTACGATTTTGATACGACCAAACTGGCCATTAATACGCTGCATATGGGACTGGCCGGCATTGAGGTCTACAGTCTGCTGCGTGACGAATATGACATTCAGATCGAATTTGGCGATATCGGTAATATCCTGGCCTACCTTTCCATGGGGGACCGCATCCAGGACTTGGAGCGGCTGGTCAGCGCCCTGTCAGAGATCAGGCGCCGGTTCAGACGCGATCGGGCCGATATGCTCGAGTACGAGTACATCAACCCCAGGGTCGCGGTCACACCACAGGAAGCATTCTATGCAGATAAAGAATCACTGCCGCTGGAGAGCAGTATTGGCCATATCTGCAGCGAGTTTGTCATGAGTTATCCGCCTGGTATCCCGATTTTGGCGCCCGGCGAAGAAATAACCAGTGAAATAATCCGGTATATCCGTTATTCTAAAGATAAGGGTTGTTCCCTGACCGGAACAGAGGACCCGGACGTTTGTACGATCAACGTCATTGGGGAGTAGACAATGGAACTGTGGTTTTCGGAAAAGCATACCCCGCATGTTAAGCTGTCGATACAGGTCGATCGCCAACTGTTCAGCGGCCAGAGTGACTATCAGCGGATCGATGTCTTCGAATCTGTCGAATTTGGCCGCATCCTGATCCTGGACGGCTTCCTGATGCTGACGCAGAAGGACGAGTTCATCTACCATGAGATGCTGGTCCATGTGCCGATGGCCGTTCATCCGGCTGTGAAAAATGTGTTGGTGATCGGCGCCGGTGACGGGGGTATCATCCGGGAACTGACCCGCTATGATTCCATCGAACACATTGATCTGGCTGAAATCGACGAGATGGTGGTAACCGTCAGCCGCCGTTTTTTGCCATTTACAGCCTGCAAGCTCGATGATCCGCGCCTGACCATCCATTTCCAAGATGGACTGAAATTTGTCCGTCATTATGAAAAACACTACGATCTCATCATCGTTGACTCGACCGATCCGTTCGGACCTGGTGAAGGGCTGTTTACCCGCGAGTTTTATGGCAACTGCTACAAAGCCCTGAAGGATGACGGCATCATGGTCAATCAGCACGAGAGTCCTTTTTATGCGGTTGATGCTATTGCCATGCAGCGGGCGCATAAGCGTATTGTCGAGTCGTTCCAGATCAGCCGCGTCTACCAGGCGCACATCCCGACCTATCCATCCGGACACTGGCTGTTCGGCTTTGCTTCCAATTGCTATCATCCGGTCCAGGATCTCCGGGCCCGCGAATGGCGTAAGCTCGATATTGAGACACGTTACTACAACACCAACCTGCACCGCGGAGCGTTTGCCCTGCCCAATTATGTGCAGAAACTCTTGGAGGATGTCGAGCATGTCGACCTTGGATAGGAACATCAGCTGTTTTCTCGGCTGCGAGGCTGATTATCGGGAAGCAGAGGCAGTCCTTTTCGGCGCGCCTTTTGATGCGACCACTTCGTATCGGCCAGGCACACGAATCGCCAGCCGGACGATGCGGGCTGAAAGTTACAGCATCGAGACATACAGTCCTTATCAGGACATTGATCTGACTGATTTCAGCATCTTTGACGGCGGCGATCTGGATCTGCCGTTTGGCAATCCGGCACGCGCGCTGTCCTTGATCGAGCAGCAGACGACGGTCATCCTGACCGAAGGCAAATTACCGGTCATGATCGGGGGAGAACATCTCGTCACGCTTGGGGCTGTCAGGGCGGCAGCTGCCCGCAATCCGGACCTGCATATCATCCACTTCGATGCGCATGCTGATATTCGGGACACCTATGCAGACGAAAAACTGTCACATGCAACTGTCATGCGCCGCTGCTGGGAACTGGTCGGCGATCAGCGTATTTTCCAGTTCGGCATCCGCTCAGGCGAACGGGAGGAATTCATCTGGGGCAAACAACACCTCTGGTGCAACCGCTTCGACTTTTCCGGGCTGGACGACGTTGTCCGGACGCTTGATGGCAAGCCGGTATACCTGACGATCGATCTGGATGTTCTCGACCCGGCTGTTTTCCCGGGGACAGGCACACCGGAGGCCGGCGGTGTCAGTTTTACAGCTCTGTTGGCGGCGATCCGTCTCTGTGCCGGGCTGAATGTCGTGGCCTGTGACCTGACCGAGTTGTCGCCACCCCTGGATCCGAGCGGCATCGCGACAGCCACCGCTCTCAAGGTGTTGCGGGAACTCTTGATAGCCGTTCTTGCACGACGGAACAGCCCCTGAACATATAAGCATATGATATGTGTCAGCCAATACGAGCGGACACAAAAAACAGGAGGTGCCAAATGGGAAAAGCACTCATCATCGGTTGTGGCGCTGTCGCCAGCGTAGCGATCCATAAATGCTGCCAGAACAGCGATGTATTCGAGGAGATCATGATAGCGAGCCGGACAAAAGCCAAGTGTGACGCGCTCAAAGACAAACTTTCAGGAGGAAGAACAGTCATTCAAACCGCCCAAGTCGACGCGGATGAAACAGGTCAGCTCATCATGCTGATCGAAAGCTTCCGGCCGGATGTCGTGCTGAACCTTGCTTTGCCCTACCAGGACCTGACGATTATGGATGCCTGCCTGGCGACGCGCACGCCCTATGTGGATACGGCCAACTATGAGCCGCGCGACACGGCAAAATTCGAGTACAAGTGGCAATGGGCTTACCATGAGCGCTTCCGGGAAGCCGGTATCTGCGCGCTGCTGGGCAGTGGCTTTGATCCTGGTGTGACAGGTGTCTTTTCAGCACATGCGCAGAAGCACCACTTTGACGAGATCCACGAGATCGACATCCTGGATGCCAATGGCGGTGATCACGGTTACCCGTTCGCGACAAATTTCAATCCGGAAATCAACATCCGCGAAGTGACCGCAAACGGAAGTTACTGGGAGAACGGTCGCTGGATCGAGACTGAACCGATGGAGATCAAACGCGTCTACAACTTCAGGGAAATCGGACGAAAGGACATGTACCTGCTGCACCACGAGGAACTTGAATCGCTGGCTAATAATATTCCCGGTATCAGAAGGATCCGGTTCTTCATGACTTTCGGACAGAGCTATCTGACCCATCTCAGATGCCTGGAAAATGTAGGGATGACGTCGATCAAGCCGATTAACTACGAAGGGCGTGAAATCGTCCCGCTCCAGTTCCTCAAGGCGGTTTTGCCGGATCCGGCCAGCCTGGGGCCGAGGACGATCGGCAAGACCAATATCGGTTGTATCTTTAAAGGCCTGAAAGACGGACGGGAAAAGACCTATTACGTTTACAATATATGCGACCACCAGGAGAGTTACCGCGAAGTCGGAGCCCAGGCGATCGCCTACACAACAGGCGTGCCGGCCATGATCGGCGCCATGCTGGTCATGAACAAAACCTGGTATAGGCCAGGCGTCTTCAATGTCGAGCAGTTTGATCCGGATCCGTTCATGGACGCATTGAATCACTGGGGTCTGCCCTGGCAGGAAGACTTTAGTCCGGTGCTGGTGGATTAGGTGATGCGACAACTGCCAGCA
>JAWSUP010000283.1:0-5771 GCA_033549405.1 Bacillota bacterium
TTTCCTGGCAAAACCAGGCTTTTGTATCCTGGCTTACCGCCAGAGAAAGGTTTTCGTGATAGCCTTAATCCATTCAAACATTCTTTTGGAGGTATCCCATCATGAACTCACTCACTAGTACGTATCGGCTGAACAACGGAATAGATATTCCCTGTGTCGGGTTTGGCACCTGGCAGGCAGAGAACGGCGATCAAGCATATAAGGCTGTCAGAGCAGCGATCGATGCCGGCTATCGGCACATAGACACAGCAGCTGCCTATGGCAATGAAGAAAGCATCGGTAAGGCTGTGCGCGATAGCGGCATTCCAAGAGAGGAGATCTTCATCACCAGCAAACTGCGCAATTTCGACCATGGCTATGCAGAGACTTTGGCGGCTTTTGATCTTACGATGCAGCGTCTGGGACTGGATTATCTGGATCTCTACCTGATTCACTGGCCAAATCCGGCCCGGTTCAGGGAATGCTGGCAGGAAACCAATGCAGCATCCTGGAAAGCATTCGAAGAGCTTTACCAGGCCGGCCGCATCCGTTCGATCGGCATCAGCAACTTCCGGCCGCATCACATGGATGAATTGCTTAAGACAGCGACCATCGTGCCCATGGTCAACCAAATCCGCCTGTGTCCCGGCGACACGCAGGATGAGACCGTCGCTTACTGCCGCGAGCGCAATATCCTGCTTGAGGCTTATAGCCCGTTGGGAACCGGCAAAGTTTTCGATGTTCCGGAACTTCAAGAGATGGCCAAAAAATATAATAAGACCATTGCCCAGATCAGCTTACGCTGGAGCCTGCAGATGGGCTTCCTGCCGCTGCCGAAGTCGACGACGCCATCTCGCATCAAAGAAAACGCCGACTTGTTTGATTTCGAGCTGACTGCAGAAGATACCGCTTTCCTGGCCGGTCTCAAAGACTGCTGCGGGACAGCCTCTGATCCCGATAAGATCGGTTTCTGAAAACAGACAGACCCAAAAGGCAGGTGTTAAACCTGCTGGAATGGATATGGCGTCGACAACCCTTGATCTGGAGGATATGAACATGGAACAATTTGTCTTGGATCAGCAGCACGCACCCAGCTATCTGCCTTCAGGAAAACACTGGCAGCTTGTCTGGCAGGATGAGTTCGACGGCGACACGTTGGATCGCAGCAAATGGAATTTCCGACGGCATCTGCTGCAGCAGCCTCACCCGACGTTTACAGACGAGGGAGCCACCCTCGATGGCAACAGCAACCTGCTCCTGGCGCTCATCGAGAAAGATGGCCAATACTATTCACCGCACCTGCAGACCGGGTACAACTATTTCGACCGGCCTGGCGAGCGCCACGGCCAGTCGAAATTCACCTGGCCGATCGCCCGTTTTCAGGAGCACCAGTTTCTGCATCGCTTCGGGTACTACGAAATCCGTTGCAAGCTGCAGACCCAGCCCGGCTGGTGGTCAGCCTTCTGGTTGCAGTCACCGACGATCGGCGCTTCTCCGGACCCGGTTAGGACTGGCGTTGAGATCGACATTATGGAAAATTTCAAACGGGATGGCGAGGTCACCAGCGGTTTGATCTGGGGCGGTTATGGTCCCGACAGCAAAGGCGCCGGCCGCATCCGTTATAAAGTCGAAGAGACAGAAGACGGTTATCACTATTTCGGCCTGGACTGGAGCCCCAACGGTTATGTCTTCTATGCCGATGGCAAAGAAACCTGCCGGATCGACGGGCCGGTCTCAGAAGTGGAACAGTTCATTCTGGTAACGACTGAATGTATGGGTTATCGTAACGGCGATCAGCCAGACGAACAACTCAGGCAGGCGACACTGCCGGATTTCTTCACCGTCGACCATGTGCGTGTATTTGATGAAGTTCCAAAATGAAGTCACAAAATAGGGAATGAAACACTCACAAAATAGGGAATGAAACACTCACAAAATTGGGAATGATCTATTGACAAAAATGGGAATTGGTGTAATATGGCAAGTGTGAAAGGGAGGGCTTGCTTTGTATTTTCCCAGGTTGATTGAAAAGAGCATTGGTAATAAATTGTCGTATATTGGTGCTGTTCACATAGAGGGACCAAAATGGTGCGGTAAATCCACTACAGCATCTTTATTTGCCCGTACTGTGATCAAACTCCAGGATCCAATCATTTGTAACAGATACAAAATTTATGCTACAACCAGCAAAGAAGATTTGTTATATGGAGATAAACCGCTTCTCTTCGATGAATGGCAGAAAATACCAGAAATATGGGACTTCGTCAGACTGGATGTCGATGACCATCCAGATGAACGGGGTCTGTATATTCTAACCGGATCTGCAAAGCCGATCGAAGACAGGTCCAGGCACTCTGGATCAGGACGAATTGCCAAGATAAAGATGAGGCCGATGTCGCTCTATGAATCTAAAGATTCTACTGGTGTAGTATCGCTTTCCAGGCTCTTTAATGATTCCAGTTACCATATCAGAGGTGAATCCGGATTAACCATTTCTGATCAGATTGAGCTTGTGTGCCGAGGTGGATGGCCAGGTATACTTCAGGTGCCGAAATCTAAGGCAGCCAACTATATCAGAGACTATTATGAAGGTCTTGTTAATGTGGATATTATCGATGTCGATGGTGTTAAACGAGATCCAGGCAAAGCAAAGGCAGTTCTGAAATCCTATGCCAGAGGCATCTCAACATTAACTAATTACCAGACGATGGTCAGAGATCTGGAAAACACAGGTGAAGGTATTGACATTAAAACATTAGGTTCCTATATCAGCGCTTTTGAAAAAATATTCATTATTGAGAATATTTCGGCATGGACGCCGAGGCTGCGCAGCGCAAGCACAATCAGAACAAAACCGAAAAAGCAGTTTGTTGATCCTTCAATTGCGGTGGTTGCATTAGGTGCAGGAGTAAAAGAATTATCAGAAGATATGGAAACGTTCGGGTTTTTCTTCGAATCTTTAGTCACACGTGATTTAAGAGTCTATCTTGAACCGCTCAATGGAGAAGTTTTCCATTATCGGGATAGCAGTGGGCTGGAGGCCGATTGCATTTTGAAGCTAGATGATGGAAGATGGGCTGCTGTCGAAGTGAAAGTAGGCGGAAATATGCTCGATGATGCGGCGGACCATTTACTGCAACTGAGAGATCGTGTCGATACACAACAAATGAAAAAGCCGGAATTTCTGATGGTCGTCTATGGCGGCCTGCATGCATACAGAAGACCGGATGGTGTTTATGTAGTCCCGATTGGGTGTCTGAGAGATTGACATGTTATTTTCTCAGCGATTATTCAGTTCGGCAAACTGCAGGATATTGCGGCACAGGTAAAGAACCAGCAGTGCGATGGGGATGTTGCAGACAGCCAGGGATAAAAGGATTGTCACGGTGGTTGACAGGATGGTGAATTCGAGTGCAGCCAGCACAAAGGCCAGGATGATGCCTGGCATAGCAAGGACCACCAGCGAAAAAAAGTAAAAGAAGAACACGAGCACTTTTGACGAGACCGTGCCAAAGACCCGTTCAACCAGGATATTGCCGGATAAAAACAGCCAGGAGAAAGACAGGCGGGCTAATATACAACAAAGTAATTCTGGAATACCCAACTGCAGGATCAGGGCGACAGGCACGAAAATGATGACAGCCTCGAGCACGTTGCCAGCGACACTTTCGCGCATGTTCTGCAGCAGCTTTTTCATGGGTGCGTCGGGCACAAGGTAGATGAAAGGTTTTGTCAGCTCTTTAACCAGTCGCCCAAGCGCCACACTGAAAATCTGGATGTAGGTGCTGAAGGCAAAAATGGCCAGAATACCGGCTTCGCGCATGAAGAACGAGAGGGCAATCACCACCAGAGAAAACACAAGGGATTGACCGCTTATGAACAGAATCCTGCTTCGCCGGTTTTCAATCTTGTGTTTATAATAGAAAGCGGAAGCGCCTGATCCGTGATCAAGACCGACTTTACCGAGGCGGACATGCCGCGGCGCCAGGTCACTGACACGGCCTTCTTTACGCGCTGTAATGGCAGAGTAGTTCATCTCGGTTGTTTTAAGCACATCTTCGTAATAATCCTGACGGGAAAAGACAACGAAACAAATCAGCGCTGTGAGGTAGGCTGCAGTCAGCAGACTGCCGGTCAACAGCAGCGATAGCTTGCCGGTGACAGCACCCGCGACGATTGAACTGATCCACCCGACGACCGGAAACAGCTGTGCCAACCGGTGGTTGCCCAGCAGGATCAGGTTTTGCAGAAGGAGCGACCGGTCCGGCAACAGCCGGTAAATAGCCCAGATCGCAAAAAGGACCAGGCAACCATAGAAGACGAACTTCAGGCGCCCGGCCATTTTCTCATTGGAGCAGATGATGCTGTACAGGACCATGGCGGTCAACTGGGCCAGAAAAACAGTCAGGGCGTATCCGAACATAATAAGTAGCAGTATACCGAACGTGATGCCATAGAGCTGCCTCAGCCAGGAGAACTGGAAAAGGAGAAAAAAGCCGAGCAGCAGCGATGTGCCGAGCTGCTGGACGAGCCCGAAGAACAGGACCGATTGAGGTTTGAATGGCGCTGTGAAGACCAGATTGACATCAGAAAGATTGAACAGGCTGGCGCCGCTGTCAAAACCCTTCTTGGCAAGGAGCACGAAGATCATGAGGTACAGGGCGAACAGGCCGGCTGTCAATTCGCTGATATCGCGCAACCTGCCTGGATCTGCTGTCCTACCGCTGTTTCCGATCAATGATATAGCGATGATGGCGACAATGAAGAGCAGATAGAGCAATTTGCCGGGACTTTTGAGCAATGCCAGCAGCTGGTTTTTCAGGCGCATCAATAAGAGATATAACAGTGGCCGCTTCATCTGGATTGCGCCTCCGTCGCGTTTTCTGACTGCCCCTCCGTGATTCTGAAGAACAGTTCCTCAAGCGATTGTGCCTGACCGTCTTCCGAACCGATAGTCCGTGTTGCCGCGAAAGAACCGTTGACCATGATATGGGCGACGTCCCAGTATTCTTCAACACTGTCAATCATATGGGTGCTGATCAGGAGTGCGGTTCCATTGGTTTTCAGTTCGCGGAACACAGCTTTCAATTCCTTGATGGCATGTGGATCCAGGCCAACCATCGGTTCGTCGAAAACCACGACTTTAGGCCGGGGCAGCAGTGCACAGCAGATCGAGAGCTTCTGCTGCATACCTTTTGAAAGCTCTTTGCCAAGTTTCTGCCGCTTGTCCCAGAGTTCAAAGCGCTCCAGGAGCGTCTGCCCATGCCCGTCATCTTCGACCTGGTAGGCCCGCCTGATAAACTCCAAGTGCTCTGATACGGTGAGCATATCATAAAGCGCAGGCGTTTCTGGCACGTACCCCAGCAGGCGCTTGGCTGGCAAGGACTTGTTGGGAAGGCCGTCGATCGTGATGGTTCCGGAAAACCGCAGAAGTCCGGTGATGCATTTGATCAAGGTGGATTTCCCGGCGCCGTTAGGCCCGAGCAAGATGGCGATCTGACCGGCTCCGACAGACAGGCTGATCTGGTTGTTGGCAATCAGTTTGCCGTAGGACTTGGTAACCTGGTTGACGATAAGCATAATCGTTTCCTCCGATCCTTCACCATTATAGCGGATCTGGACCATGTTGTAACATATATGCAGGTAAGCGCCCAACAAATGCAATTTGTTGCCTATAAGAGTTTTATATTTAAGTAGTGACTTAAATGAATTAACATGCTATTATTCTAATTAAGTGTTTAGTTAACAAGCAACTGGTTTAAACCCACTGGCTTTCAGCCAGTAAATCCTTT
>JAWSUP010000284.1:0-5771 GCA_033549405.1 Bacillota bacterium
GAGCGTTGATGTCTGCCCAGACCTGCAGATCGGCGGGAGCCTGTGTTGTTCCGGCTAGATGAACGGACCACTCAAAAACCTGGTTTTGCCTGACACGGTACATCTGTGACCTCCTGATCTGGATATTCTGACTTCACATGAAAATTACTGTTCCCCAGATTCCACGTCTGCTAAAATTCACCAGCAATTTCGCTTCTGTCTCAACTTAGTCATAATCATCAATCCATTGCGTTAATTATGCCATATTCAACTATAAAAATCGATGATAATTCTTCTCAAGGCATCGTACCCCCATACCCCCAGTAAGAGATCCGCAATCATTGTCCTATTCGCTTGTCCTTCGCATCACGTAGTATTGAAAACCAGCTCCTTGCGATATTTGAGCTAATGTACGCCTTTAAGAGCAGCCTGGCAATTTCTTTTTGAGTTCAGCCAGATGCTTTAAGGCGTCGAAAGATAAACAATTGCATTATTTTAGCTGTTATGAATCCACTGTGAATTGCAGGCAAGAGCGTCATAGACGACAACATCGATTAATTTCGGGTACGAGTCGGTAATATCTGTAATCAGGCGCTTTGCGGCTGTCAGCTCATCTTCTTCTTTGTTCGTCGAATCCCGATCAGGCCGCATAATCTCAAAACCTAAAACCAATCGCTTTTTATCTCCTATCGTCGGCATAATGACACCGCTATGGTAATGGTGGTCCTTGCTGCTCAGACATTCCGGACATGATTTTTTGTTACTGCCGAAGAACTTGGTTCCATCGATGCTGCTACAGTATAACCGTTGATTGTTCCATTGGCGAAAGTCTTGTTTTTGATAGATGTGTTGACGACGTTGTATAAAATTACTTTTAATCCATCTATGCTGATTACCTTTAAGGCGTCACGGATGGTATTGACCTGTGCCTATTTTTAACCTTTTGGAAATGCCTTAGAGAATTCATGTTCCTTGATCATGAATTTCAATTCATTCATGCTTTTGATTCGAAGCAGCAATCCCAAGAGACGTGGCATGAGTGTTTGGCCTGTCTTGAACTTTGAATTGACTCTGTCATCTTCAAGTTTACTGAATAATCTGTCGATGTTATACACATTTTTCATGTAATTCATCAGCTTAGCAAAGTAGTTCTTGCGCATTGTCACCTCAAACAGTTATAATTATATTAACACAACTGATCAAGAACTACCAAGACTGTGATGCTGAGAATTTGATACACTTTTCGCGGACCTTGAAAACGGCATATATATCAGATGTTTTCGGGTTCCGGAACGAAAGTGCTCTTTATCCGGACAAAGTTTATTCAAAATGCGCTTTTAGGAATTGTTCGAGGGGGCCCCTGTAGACAGTTTCGCACATGACAGCGAAACCCAGCTGGTTGCCAGTCAGATAGTAAATATGGGTGATGCCCGAAAATTCGCAGAGATCGACATCGCTATTATTGATGTTCATATAATGTGGTAATTGTGCTTCGATCTCCGGACTGAGGCGAATGCCCGGCTTCAGGCGGCGGTCTTCCTTGCTGAACATCAGAATCGGATTGTGCAGGCCAATTTCCCAGGTTACAAAATCTTCCGTTCGATAGATATATGGCGCATAGCGCGCCAGGGGCAGGGCTTCCACGCATATCATGTAGTAGTGCCCGTCGGCATAGCGGATTGCTGGGCAGGCGTTATAGCGCTCTTTGGTATATGCGCAGCTGAAGGGCATCATGGTCCAATCCATCAGGTTGTCCGCAGTCGCGAAGAATTCGGTGTAAGGATGGCCGACATCAGGATCAATCGGTTCATCCAATATCCCCACTGCGCGGGCACATTCATAGGCCATGACATAATGATTGTTGCCTTTGCAGACCGATGTATTAGCGATGGCAAAGCGAGCGGGCATGGTGAGGATAACCTTGTTCTGCCAACTGACCAGGTCATCTGACCAAAACAGGCTGATCTGATTGCGGCGGGAACAAAACGCATAGACAATATCGTCTTCACAATAACCGGAAAAATAGAAATTGCCATGCCCAAAAGGCTTGGAGGTTTCACCGGTTGCCGCGTCCACGATGATTGCGCAGCAAGATACTTTACCAGCATCGGTAATGTCTTTCCAGACTGATTCAATCCGCATGAGCCGGCCTTTGCGCACAAAAGGAGTCATTTCACCGTTTTCAGATACGACACCCAGCTTTTCGATGACTGGCGCATCCTTCATTGTTGTATTTCGATCATAATTAATCTCAGGCATGGTATTTATTCCTGCTTTCCGACCGCTGGAATCTTTAATTAAAGGTAACAGAGAATACTTTCCATTCAGATTCCACGTCTGCTAAAATTCACTGTCTCCCGTAGGCCGATTCTCAATGAATCTAGACAACACCACTGTATTATACAATTTTTTTGCATGGTTACCCCCTTTCCTTTGAATTTGCTTCGCTTCGCATTATTTGCATATTCCGACGACATTTTGATGGATGGCTTTGAGTCCGTTTATCTTGATTACTTTGAGTGTATCCCGAATCGTATCGATCTGTGGCAGCTTCGTACCTTGAACAAAGATCTTAGAAAACTCATTTTCCATCAGCATGAATTTCAGTTCATTCAGACTTTTTATCCGGTGAAGAAATCCTAGAAGAAACGGCAGGATGACTTGTCCGGTTTTGCATTTTGGATTGACCTTGGCGTCGGTCAATTGTTTAGGGCTATTATCGATGCTGAAGACTTTTTTCATGTAACTCACGAGCTTAGCAAAATGTATGAGGTTTTCGGGTTCCGGAGCGAAAGTGCTCATTTGTCAACGAATGTTTTATGAAACCGATGGAGGGCTTTCTTCAAATGTAACCGGATGTGTCCAACCTGAGCCGGACACACCCAGTCAACGATTCTGTGTGGTTTTCATGGATATACTTAGGCCGGTCTGTCTGAAGTCACTTCAGCCACGATACTTTATTTGCCATATTTCGCTTTGGCAGCATTGAACCGGGCCATCCAGTCAGCAACTGATGTATCATAGCCATTTGCTTTCATTTCACTAATCATCGCAGCCTTGAGTGCATCGAATTCCGCGTCGCTTTTTGCCAGGATGATCTGCGGTAAATAGGTTTCGGCTATCGATGCCATCTTCACATCAATTCTCGCAATGTCCTCACCTGCCGAACCAGTCGCTGTTTGAATTCTGGAATCCCAATTGTCGGCTCTGACTGCCTTTCCTGCTTCGACCAGCTCGACTATTTTTTCAAAAGGAAAACTGACGCCGTAGTAACTGCTCATCGCTTTGTCAACACTCAACATAGTCCGTGAATAAATGGCAGCGTCCTGATACAAATTGACCTGGCCTCCATCTGGACTGATTGTTCCGGCTTTGATCCCGCAAAAGTTCGACAGATACGTGAACAGTGTCTTGATCTCCCAGGAGTCACCACCTGTAAGCCATTTGGTCAGGCCAAAATTGGTCAGAACAGGCTTTCCGTCTTTGTATTCCCAGTCTCTGCCCTGAACACCGGTATTGATCAATCGCGATCCCTCATAACCATACAGGTAATCGATGAGCATCATGGCCCGTTCCGGGTCCTTACATGTTGAGGCAATCGATAAAGAGAATGTTGGACCCCAACCGGCAACACTTTCGCCAGGATTCCATACTTTCGCCTCGACGGGTATTGTTGCAAAACCGATACCTTCGTCTGGATATTCCAGTTCAGCCTGTGAGTTGAATTCAGTGATGCCAAGCCACCTGATATCCGGGCTCAGAACTCTGCCGGTTTTAACTTTGTTTGTGTAGTCCTCTTCAGTCTGTGTCAGATACTCCGGATCCATAATACCAAGTTGGTTAGCCTTGTAGACATACTTTATGGCGTCCCAGAAGATGCTGTCCTCTGTTCCATACATCATATTAAGTTCTATATCTTTGATATTGATCCAGGCCTGCTGATTGCTGTTGTCAGCTATCTCATATCCATGAGTGTAGTAAAAACGATGTGCCAGGGTTGCGAATGTCCCACTGATGCCGTAAGTCTTTTGACCGTCAGGATTCTCGGGATACAATGCCTGCATATCGACCAGAACAGCCAGCATGTCTTCAGGGCTGGATACTGAGGGATAACCCATTGCGGCATAGTAATCCCAGCGGAGCGTATACAGTGAAATATCTTCCCGGATCGGCACCGCATTGGTTCCTGCATTTGATGGAAGGAAATAAATCTTACCTGTTCCATTACTCAGTTCCGAACGCGAAGATTCAAGCCGCTCAGGATAAAGATCTCTGACATTGGGGGCCATCGTTTGAATTAAATCGTCAAGTGGAATAACCATGTCTGCTTCGATCAATCGATTGCACTGGTCTACAGAAACAACTGTGAGCAAGTCGGTCGTCGACCGTGAAGCCATAATAACGTCTGTCTGGTCACCGGTAAGGCCTGTGAAAGACAACCTGACACCCGTCTGCTTTTCAATTTCGTCAAACACTGGCGATTCAAGGGCCGTATTGATCTTGTCGTCGAATCCCTTGAGTGAAAACATCATCAGATCAAGATATATGGTCTCTAGTTCTTTTGTGGTTTCAGCCGTTGCGGTAGTAGTTCCAGTCGTTGCGGCAGTTGTTCCTTTTGTAGTTGAACCGGTACTCGAAGTCGTTGGCACAGTCGTCTCGCCCGTACAGGCGCCGAACAACAAAGCAGCCGCTACAACAAGACTGATCAAGGTAAGTTTCCTCTTCATCATAATCCCTTCCTTTTTATCTGTTTTTGAATAAACTAAATCAGAGACGGGGTCTTCAACAGATCCATCATTGGTCTCTCGTTCTTTTGTTGATAACCTTCTATTTCGATAGACATCCCTCCCCGGTTGTGATTTTACGCTGAAGTGCACTTAGCAATGGTAACATGGTTGAAATCACCCTTTTATCGCTCCCATCATAATTCCTTTTACGAAATAGCGCTGCATCATCGGGTAAACGATCAGTATCGGTATCGTAATGACCGCAGTAATTGTCATACGAACACTTTCAGGTGTCAGCATAATGGCTTCAATTGAAATATCTGTCTGAGTCAACTTGGCGATAAGCCTTGTAATAGTAGTTGCCTCCTGAAGATACTTATATAGAATGTAAGCGAGCGGTTGAAGGTCGGTTTTGCTGACATAGATATGTGCGTCAAACCAGGCATTCCATTGGCTAACCATGGCGAAAACCAGGATTGTAGCAGAGATCGGCTTGGACAGCGGGAAAATGATATGCCACCAGCAACGGATGATACCAGCTCCGTCAATCGTTGCAGATTCTTCCAGAGAACTCGGTATGCTCTCAACATATGTTTTGATTAAAATAACATAATAAGCAGTTATCATGCCGGGAATAATATAAACAAACAGCGAGTCGTTCAGTCCATAAAAAAGAATCGTCAAAAATGTGGGAATCAATCCACCTGATATATATAAGGTCAATACAGTCCCTCGATAAATCAATTTCCGAAGATACATTTGTTGTTTTGAGACAAGATAAGCGAAAAAACTGCTGCACAATAATGTTAAAAATGAACCGACGACCGTTCGGAATATCGAGATCAGGGCCGCTCTGGGAATCGTTTCTATTTTTGCAACCTTGATGTAATTGTCTGCTGTTAAGCCGCGGGGAAGAAAACCAATACCTTTTAGCGCTTCGATCGGATTGCTGAGGGAAAATATAATCATATAGTAAAATGGATACAAGCACAGTAATGCAAATACCGTTAATGTGCCTATGTTTATGAAATTGAAAATCAAATATGATCGTGATGCTTCTTTCAT
>JAWSUP010000285.1:0-5746 GCA_033549405.1 Bacillota bacterium
CGTCGGACTGACCGACCTGCATCCGGGCGGCGATCACCTGGCTGCACTGCGCGATCCGCAGAACCTGGCCATAGACCTGTTAGACAATCCGGAGGCTGTCAAGCGCAAGCTCGCGCAGTCCTATGAGGATTATTATACGGCTTATGATGCTTTTTATGAGCTGCTCCGGTCACACGACATGCCGATCACGTCATGGACGCCGCTGATCCACCGGGGGAAGTTCTACATTCCATCCAATGATTTTTCCTGCATGATCAGCAACGAGATGTTCATCGAATTTTTCCTGCCCGGCATCATCGAGGAATGCCGGTTTTATGATCGCTCAATCTATCATCTGGACGGACCCGGCGCACTCAGGCATCTGGACACTTTGCTTGAAATCAAAGAACTGGACGCCATCCAGTGGGTCTGCGGCGCCGGGAACGAGGGCTATGCACGTTGGGTCAAAGTCTACCAGAAAATCCAGAATAAAGGCAAAAGCCTGCAGCTCACGAACATCACCCTGAATGAGCTGCCGCTGGTCTTCGAAACACTGCGCCCCGAGGGCGTTTGGTTTTCTGGCATATCCGGCATTGACAGCCAGGAAACTGCAGAGAACGTCATCCGCCGGATCGGGCAGTGGACGTGACCGCCCGGTCAGATCCTTTGCATGAATCGCTGTTATACCCCTGTTGTGCCTTTTTGCCTAAGCAGGTGGCTGTATGACAGCATTTCGAAAGGATGTCTATTGAGTACTGAATGTAAAATCTGTAACAGCAAAACCCTGTTGATCGAAAAGCGCATGCGCAAGGCTGGCTTCAACAGGTTATACCGCCGTTGTCCCGCGTGTGATTTTGTCTTTCTGGATGACCGGTTTATTTTGTCCCCTGAAAAAGAGTTCGCTGAATACGAAAATCATGAAAACTCAGTTGATGACCCTGAGTATGTCGCGTATTTCAGGCGATTTATTGATGCGGCCATACGTGACTATATTGCGCCCGGCGATATTCAGTGTCTGGATTTTGGCAGTGGGCCGGAGCCCGTGCTTGCCAAGGTGCTCGAGCGGGATTTTGGCTGGTCAGTCGATATCTATGATAAATTTTACGCGACACCCAAAGTATATGAGGGAAGACAATATGATCTGGTTACTGCAACAGAAGTCGTAGAGCACTTCTCCGATCCCTTGCACTACTTTCGGTTATTTAAGAAACTGCTTCGTCCTGATGGCATACTCAGCATCATGACCCAGTTCCATCCCGCTGAAAATGAAGACTTTCTCAACTGGTTCTACATCAGAGACCCCAGTCATATTGCATTTTATGCGCCAAAAACGATGGCCGTCATTGCTGCGTCCCTGAATCTATCTATTTTATTTTGTGATGACCAACGCTACATAACATTCGCTCATGCTTGACCACTATGACACTGAGTGAAATCCAACGCTTAGGGTAAGTTGTTGTATCATGACCCAGGTCAATCCAAAATGGTTAGAATCAGATATAATTGATCAATTTGTGTGGTGAAAACAAGGAGGGCAACCCGTTCCGTCGTCGACATGTCCGGGCGCATACGAACAAATGCATGCCGCTTAACGTCTAATGAGCAGGATACAAATCGCACACGCTCAAGTAAAACAGATTATCGGGGAGGCGTTACCCATGTATAAAAAAATGTTCAATCTGCTGGCGGCATTGATCTGTTTGACTCTGCTGGTAACCGGCTGCACTGCTGGACAGTCAACCAGCAAAGAAACATCAACAGGCGCAAGCAACTTGAAAAGTATCGACCTGATGGCGAATGTCCAGGCAATCCCCTGGTCGGGAACGCCAGATATTGCGGATCAGAATCTGCTGAGTGGCATCAGTCGTTTTTCCGCACAGTTGCTTCTGGAATCGGTTAAAAATGAAGGCAATATCATGATTTCGCCGGCATCTGTCTTCCTGGCGCTGGCCATGACGGTCAACGGCGCCGACACTGAGACCCGGGATGCCATGCTTCAGGTCCTGGCCGGTCAGGACATCACGATCGACCAGATCAACCAGCTGAGCCGCGACTGGATGGCCCTGCTGGAAAAATCTGAATCCAAGACCCAGATGTCACTTGCCAACTCGATCTGGTTCCGGGATGGGTTTGTTCCCTACCAGCCATTTTTGCAAAGTAATGCAGACTACTACAAAGCCGGTGCCAGGAACCTGGACTTTTCCGATCCCGGCGCACCGGCCATCATCAACGGTTGGGTCAAAGAAGCAACGCATGATCTGATCGATAAACTTATTGAAAAGATCGAACCATCGACTGTCATGTTTTTGATCAACACCCTCTACTTCAAGGCTGACTGGATGACGCCTTTTATTAAGAATGACACCTGGAAGCAGAAATTTGCGACACCTGCAGGCTCAGTCGAGGTAGACTTCATGCACCGGACAGATCATATGCGCTACTTCGCGGATCTCGACGCCAAAGGCGTGGCATTGCCCTATGACAACGAGCAGTTCGTCTACTTTGCCATCTTGCCGGATGATGATGTCGACCCGCACACCTGGCTAGCCCAGCAGGAAGCAGCGTCACTGTTTGACCGGCTCGGAACGATGGTGGCGCAGGACGCACAAACAGCAGTTGCCCTGGCTCTTCCCCGTTATGAAGTCAAGTATGATGACAGCCTTGTCAACGAATTGACCACCTTGGGTATGGGCATCGCCTTTAATGGTGGCCTGGCAGATTTCTCCAGGCTGAATGAAGCGCGGAGCAAGGGGCTTTATATCAGTGAGGTAAAACACAAAACAGCGATTCGCGTAGATGAGAAAGGTACTGAAGCGGCAGCGGCGACTGTTGTGGTGATTGACAAGAGCGCTAAAGCATATGATGAAGAACTGGTTTTCGACCGTCCGTTCCTGTACGGCATTATGGACATGGAGACAAAACTGCCCCTGTTTGTCGGCATCCTGGAGGACCCGACCGGCAAGTGACCGGTTTAAGAGGCTGTCCGTTAGCTAAAATGCTTTTGATCAGTCTGCGATCATCCTGATCAGGTGACGGCCGATTTCCTGCATGAAGCGGGCTGCCTGGGGCAGAAATGCATCCGGGTAGCCCTTCAGGAAATTATCCGATTCCAAGGTCAGGTCACCGGCATAATGGATGTCGGCAAGGGCAGCCGTGATAGCCTGCCAGTCCATCTGCCCCTGGAATGGGACGGTATGGGTGTCTTCACGGAAATTATTGTCGTGGACATGCAGGGATAACAGGCGCTGCTGCCCAAGGACACGGATCATGTCGGCAGCATCTTCGCCGACAAGGCCGCAGTGACCCAGATCCAGGCACACCGTGAAGTAACGGCTGTCAAGCTCGTCAAGATATTCAATTAAGTTTTCGCCCGTGCTGCAGACATTGGGTATAATGCGTGTGCCTGTTTCGTCACGGCCCCACATATTCTCCAGAGCGACCTTGAGTCCTAGCGATTCACAGTAGGGTTGAAGCCGGCGGAAGAGCGACAGGTTGAGTGCCTTTTTCTCCTGGGGATCCGGCAGATAGACCGGATGGACGACGACAATGGCAGCACCAAGGATCGCGGCAATCTCCAGTGAGCGGATGATGTCTGCAAACGTCTTTGTATTATAGGCATCGTCTCCGTCTTTGTAAGTCGGAAAAGGAGCATGGGCCTGGTTGAATACAATGCCGGCCTCATCGGCCACCTTGCGCATCTGCAGGGCATAGTCGCGGAAGCTGTTCTGGCTGAGCGGGTGTTCCGGCCGGCTGAGATTGGTGAACATGGAGAAGTCGATGGCATCGTAACCGGCCCACTTCAGAATCTTGATGGCCGCCATTTCGCCAAGACGATCGGACAGGTGCGAAGATTGGGTTGACAGGATCATGATAATGGCCTCCAGTATATTTGTTTTTCCGGACAATGATAGATCATTCATCATCCGAAGGCAAACAGAATGATTGCTGCATTCGCTATTTCGACCAGTTTGTATTTTACATGAAATAAACCGATATGAACACTGCCGCATAACAGATCATATGGACGTGCTGATTCAGCCCGGGTATAATGGAGCTGTCCTAGAGAGGTACAGACATGGATGAATATATCAAGATTTGCACCCTGGAAAACCTGTTCGAATCTCAGAGACTCGAAGCGGTCCTGATCGAACAGGAAATCCCGTTTGTGATCGAAAACTACAGTGATTCTGCCTACGACGGCATTTTCCAGGCCTACCGCGGCTGGGGGTCGGTCAAGTCGTTGCCAGCCTTCAAAGACCGGATCCTGGCCATCATCCAGGATCTCAGGACGATGTCGTCAGAAACGTAAGCCGGGACCTGGTTGTGGTTTTGCATAATCTGTCTTAGAGACATAAAGCATTGAAGGAAGTGTATTGATATGCAGGCAAAAGCTGTTGTAGCGATAAAACCGTTCGAGGTTGTCTACTTGGACGTTACGGTGCCGGATCCGTCAGCGAGCGATGTGGTCGTCCGGGTTGAACAGTCCTGGATCAGCAACGGGACAGAGGGGTCTTTTGTCAGGGGAGAGCGGATTGCCGGCGATACACCCAGACAAGACACCGATCCGGAACCTTTCCCCATGGTGCCAGGCTATCAGAAGGTCGGTGTTGTTGAATGGGCTGGCTCTGCAGTCAAGCATGTGTCTGTGGGTGACAGGGTTTTTGCGACCGTATCCAGAGTCAACGGCATGTTTTACCCGACCGGCGGCCATGTGTCACCTGCAATCACCCACGCCTCACAGGTCTGGCCGATCCCGGATGGCGTTGATCCGACGGCAGTGAGTGGCCTGGTTCTGACGCAGGTCGGTTACAATTGCGGCATCCGCCCGACTGTCGGACAGGGCGATGTCGCCGTGGTGATCGGTGACGGCATGGTCGGTCATTGGGCTGCCCAGACTCTGGCCTGGCGCGGCGCACGTGTGGTGCTGCTCGGCAGGCATCCAGAGCGGCTTAACTTGTTCGATCAAAGCGGCGGACACATCACCATCCGTGCAGATGAGCCGGATGCAATTGGTAAAATCGCCGCCTTTGCGCCACAGGGCGTACAAGCGGTCATAGATACAGTCGGTTCAGTCGCGGCCATCGAGCAGCTATACCCGCTGATCCGGCCGTTTGGCCATATCGTATCAGCCGGCTTTCATGGCAGATGCGGTCATATCGATATCCAGCCCATGCGGGCTAAAGAACTGACGTTGCACGCGCCGGCTGGATGGACCAAAGAACGCATGGATGCCACGCTTCAATTAATTACTGACGGTGCTATCAAAACTGAGCATTTGATCACGCATCATTTTCCGGTCTGCCAGGCAGATGCTGCCTTCAACATGATATTGAGCCGAAAAGAACCCTTTCTTGGCGTTATTCTCGACTGGGAGGGAAAAGCTTTATGAAAACATTGCAAGTGACCGCACCGGGACAAAGCCATATCCTGGATCTGCCGGTTCCGCAACCGGGACCCGGCCAGGTGCTTATGCGGATTTTGGCGGTGACAACCTGCCCTCAATGGGATCTGCACATCCGGCACAATGAGCCGATGTTTGTCGGTCACCAGTTCCACTATCCCTACGCGGTTGGCCAGCCCGGCCATGAGGCGGCAGGCGACATCGTGGCGGTCGGCGCAGGCGTCACCAGCCTCAAACCCGGCGATCGGGTCAGCGCCTGGAAAGACGCAGGTCATGACCGGCAGGGCTGCTATGCCCAGTATGTTGTCCATGATGCTGATCACGTGATCAAAGTGCCGGCTGATTTGCCGCTGGAAGCGGTCGCAC
>JAWSUP010000286.1:0-5720 GCA_033549405.1 Bacillota bacterium
GGCAAAGACAGCGATCTCACTGACAGAACGCATCGGAATCCGGCTCAGCTTCTGGTCGATCCGGGCCATCCCGTCCACCTCCTGCATCAGGCCGGGATGGTTGTAATAACCGCCGAAAAAGTCAAACCACCACATGCCGACCCGGCGGGTGCGTGTCATGGCAAATTCGCGGCGTAAGACCATGCGGCTGTCAAAAAGTGTTGCCAAACGACTGCCGGAACCGGGAATCCTCCGGCCGCTTTCGACCGTATCCGGCGCGATGAAGGTTGTATGGTCGACCTCGTGAAAGTAGAGCTTGTTCTGCCAGGCGACCGAATCAACCGCGAGGAGAAAGCCGCTGACACCGTCAAAAGCCCGGGTCTGCCCATAGGATGCCGGCGCGAAGATCATATCGATATCCGGACTCCGCCAGACCTGCTCATAGGCCAGGTGGCCTTCATAGAGCAGCCGGGTGCTGGTCAGCTCAAAGATATAGCCGTAGAAGAGGCCGACCAGTTTGGTGTGCTGCACGCATTTTTTGACTTCAGCGGCGAAGTGCAGGATGGTCTTGCCGATGATGTCATGATGGAAATGCCAGTATTTGAGGGCAACTTCATCTGCACGGGGATCACGGAAAATCCCGGCCGATGTGCGTGTCAGCGCGTCCATATCCGGCAGTTCGGCAGTCTCGTCACCCAGCCAGGAACGGAAGGCAGCCAGCTTGAGTGGATGCGGCCTGATTCGCCCGTCCGGTTTGCCATGGGCCTGGGAATTGGTGTACCACTCCGTCGATCCGCCACAGAAGAGCGAGTAGGAAAAAACCCGGTCGCCATATTCTTTTTCGATATAGCCGATGACAGCCTGCAGATACGCGAGGACATCGCGCCGCCAGGGCTCGTGCCCGGCCAGTTCAACCAGATTGAGGAATGTGTTGGAACAGTCCGGATTTTGTTCCAGATACCAGGGGCGCGTGTCGAGCTGCAGCATGATGTTGAAGCAGGCATCGGGCGCGTTGGCCAGAAACAGATCCATCTGGTGATCGATCACAGAGAAATCATACTGGCCGGGACCCGTCCAGACTTCGCCGTAATGAGAATAGGGTACATCGAGCGTACAGTTCAATCCTGTTATCAGGATGCTCATCAGGCGGACACCTGCTTTGTAAAAGGCAGTGATGTTGTATGGCTCCGGGCGAAAGGAGCGGAAGGACAAAGGCGAATATGCGGTATCGTCGATCTGGATAAAAGGTTTACCGTTCTGGCGGATAATGCTGGCTTTCATGAGGAACCTCCCCTCGATGGTCAGAGCAATGCAAACCTGACCCATTAAAGAAAAAAGGATACTGCCCTAAGGCATGCCCTAAAGACAGCTTAACATGATCGGCATCAGGAATGAAAGATGTTATGATGAGAATGGAAAAGTCAAAAGGGTCATCGAGACAAAATATATCAGAATGCTTTTGAGAACGGAAAGGTGGTTGGTCCGATGCCAAACCAGAAGAAACCCAACATCCTGTTTTTCTTATCAGATCAGCATTCGCACAGGTTCACCGGCTGGAGCCGCTTCAATGAAGTGGATACGCCAAACCTGCAAAAGCTCGCCCGGGAGGGTGTCAATTTTACGAATGCCTATTGCCAGAACCCGCTGTGTGTTCCCAGCAGATGCTCCCTGTTGACGGGAAAATATTCGAAAGATCTGGGCATCTACGAAAACAGGCATATCCTTGAAGCAAACACAACAACAATCCCGCGCGTTCTTGGCGACGCAGGGTATCGGACGTGCTTGATCGGCAAAGCCCATTTTAATGGCGAGCAGTTTCACGGTTATCAGCAAAGACCTTATGGTGACTTGTATGGCCAGGCGCACCAGCCGGAAGCAATCCGATCAGATTTGCGATCAGATGAAAGCGGGCTGGGCGACATCCTGGGCAATTCCGGAGCGACGGACATACCCCTGCCGCTGACGCAGACCGAAATTTGCGTCAGTGAGGCCGTCAAATGGCTGCAATACCATGCAGATACAGCCATCGGTCAGCCGTTTTTCCTGAGCGTCAATTTTGACAAGCCCCATTTCCCGATGCGTGCGCCCAAACAATTATTTGAGAAATATCAAGGCAAAGTGAAACTGCCGGACTATCCGCAAAATTATTTGGAGGATATTGCTGTTCCTTTCGTCAAAAAGGCAGTTGAAATAAATGGCCGATCTCAAGACCACCATGGCGACCAGGCGGTTTACCTGAGGGCGTTGGCTGCATACTGCGCCTGTGTCGAATGGATCGATGATGCCATGGGACGAATACTCCATGCCTTGGCGTATCTTGGCCTTGCTGACGATACGCTGGTGATCTATTCATCGGATCATGGTGAGATGGCAGGGGAAAAGGGCGCCTGGCAGAAGACCCTGTTCTTTGACCAGTCGGCCAAGGTGCCGCTGATCATCAAATGGCCTGGCCAATACAGGAGCAATGTCCAGGCTAACGACATAATCGGGCTGATCGACCTGTTCCCGACACTCTGTGTCGCAGCGGATGTCAAAGTTCCCGCTGCCTGTTCAGGTGCGGATCTGACACTGATCCTGAAAGAGGGCAGAAGTCTTGAAAGGGATGCCGTTTTCAGCGAGAGCGCTGCTTTGAAACATCCGGAGTATTCCGGTTGCATGATCAGGACCCCGCAATATAAATATGCCCTGTATCTTGACGGCCATAACGAGCTCTATGACATGGAGAACGATCCCGGCGAGTGGCATAACCTGTCAGGCAGCATTGAGCACAGGGAGACAGAGGAAAACCTGGCAACGCGCGTACGCGACTTCTGGCATCCGGAAGATCAGATTGGGCGGTACAAACGTTGTCCCGCCATGAAAAACGAGAAGCACTTTTACCTTTATTCCAACCAGTTTTGCGCATCGGATGGGAAAGTGATCAATGCGCGCCCCTAAAACAAAGCGCAGAAACAACAGCCATTTGATAGCGATGACAGCCCCTGATCTATGAAACAGAGCCTGTAAAAAAAGAGATATTTTTTTCAAAAACTACTTTACTTGTCGTAGTAGTTGGGTTATACTGCAAGTACAACGACTGTCGTAGTAACTTGAAAACAGAGCTTGAGTGGCATTCTTTCTCCGGAGATTGACTGCCACGAATCTGAAAGGAGGGTTCGCCTTGATCAGCAGTGATGTCATCAGGGGGTACAACGATACGATCATCCTCAGCCTGCTGCTGAAGGCGCCATCGTATGGGTATGAAATATCCAGGATGATCCGCCAGATGACCGACGACCAGTACATCATCAAAGAAACGACCTTGTACTCGGCTTTCAACCGCCTCGAGAACAATGGCCATATCGAATCATTTTCAGGAACAGAATCGCAGGGGAAACCGCGCACCTATTACCGGATCACAGCAGACGGACACAAGTATTACCGCGAGAAGTGCGAAGAATGGCAAGTAACACAGACTGTCATCAATCGTTTTGTAAAGGAGATAGAATGAAGATGGATACCATTAACACGTACCTGGACAACATTTTTGCGACACTGCCCAAGACAGAAGCGGTCCTGCGTGCCAGAACAGAGCTGCAGGCCAGCATGGAGGAGAAATACCAGGCGCTCAAAGCTGAGGGGAAATCGGAAAACGAGGCGGTCGGCAGCGTGATCTCAGAGTTTGGCAACATCGATGAGCTGATCACAGAACTGGGCATCGGAACAGGCTCGGCCACAGAAGAAGAGTCCCTGCCCCTGCTCGATCGCGATGGCGTTGCCGCATTCCTTTCTGCCAATGCCCAGGCCGCCCGCCTGATCGGACTCGGCGTCCTGTGCTGCATCCTCGGCGCCGCCCTGATGATCCTGACCAACCTGCTCGGCGCAGACGGGTTTTTGGGATCAAGCCTTTCCGGAGGGGCGATCGGCGCGCTCGCTTTGCTGCCGCTGTTCCTTCTGGTGGCGGTCGGCGTCGGGCTCTTCATTTACTCTGGCGTCCGCATGGAGAAATTTACCTGGCTGGAGCAGGGCTTCGTGCTCCAGACCGGACTTAAAACTGAACTGGAAAAACAGCAGGAGCAGTTCCTGCCCTCTTTCACAGTCGCCATCATCATCGGCGTCGGCCTGTGCATTCTCTCGCCGGCCGCACTCTTTGCCGCCACGCTTTTCCCGCAGTTCGATCCGCAGTACGGCCTGATCGTTCTTCTGGCCATGATCGCCGTCGCTGTTTTCATCTTTATCCGGTTTGGCAAGATCAAAGATGGATATGCCCGGCTGCTCCAGCAGGGTGAATACACCCGGCCCAGCAAAAAAGCCGGTAAAAGCGGCAAGGCAGATAAGATAACCGGCGCGGTCGCATCAGCTGTGTTTCCGCTCGCTGCCCTGGCTTACCTGCTGATGGGCTTTCTCGGCGGCCTGTGGCATCCCGGCTGGCTCATCTTCCCGATCACCGGCATCCTCTTCGGCATCTTTTCCTCGATTGTCGAAGCCATTGTCGGCAAATAAAACCGCAATCTCACCGTAGCCACGGGCACATCTTTATCTGCAGAATGCCGGTATAATCAAGAAAAGTAAGCCGGCAGAAGCAGATTAAAGGAGAACGACCATGAACAAGCCACAGATGAAAAATATCGACAAAGCGACGGTCCTGCAGCTGAAAGACCTGGTCCAGTACCAGAAAGGCCAGATCGTCAGCAAGACCCTGACCCAGAACAAGCATGTCAGCCTGACCCTTTTTGCCTTCGACCAGGGCGAAGAGATCAGCTCGCATGCATCGCATGGCGATGCCATGGTGACCGTGCTTGACGGCACAGCGCGCATCACGATCGGCGATGGCCAGCATGTCGTCAAAGCCGGCGAGACGATCGTGATGCCGGCAGAAGTGCCGCATGCTGTCGCCGCAGAGGAACCCATGAAATTCTGTCTGACCGTCGTATTCTGAGGAGTAGTATTCAGGCCTGACCGACAGCCGGCAATCCCTTTGTATCCAGGCAAGGGGCTGCCGGCTTTTTGTTGTGGAAAACCATTTTGAAACAAAACATTTTACCAATAATAGCTAAATACTTTACGCATGCCATTGAAACATTTAGTTCAACGCGGTATAATGAAACTGACTGCACAGGCAACCGTCAGACCGGCATACATATTTTTTGTTCCGATGGCACAGGAGGTTTTCCCCATGAAAGAAACGTTCAAATTGGGCTTTGCGCCCACCAGACGCTTTGTATTCAGCAAAGAAGACGCATTTAAATTCAAAAATCTCACCCGTGAAAAAATTGGCCGATACGGCATCGAGGTGGTGGATCTCGAAGGCATCAATGAAGAAGGGCTGCTCTATGACAACGACGCCGACGCCGACAAGATCATCCGGCGCTTCAAAGCCGCCGATGTCGATGCAGTGTTTTTCCCGCACTGCAATTTCGGCACCGAGGACACGGTCGCCCGCGTTGCCAAAGCCGTCGGCAAGCCCGTCCTGCTCTGGGGTCCGCGCGACGAAGATCCCCTGCCCGACGGTTTCCGCCTGCGCGACACCCAGTGCGGCCTTTTTGCCACCGGCAAGGTGCTGCGCCGCTTCAACATGCCGTTCACTTACATCGTCAACAGCGAAGTTGAGAGCGGGGTCTTTGACCGCGGCTTCAAGAACTTCATCGCTGCGGCCAATACGGTCAAGGCTTTCCGCAAGCTGCGCATCCTCCAGATTTCGACCCGGCCGGCCGGTTTCTGGACCATGATCTGCAATGAAGGCGAACTGCTGGAAAAGTTCG
>JAWSUP010000287.1:0-5705 GCA_033549405.1 Bacillota bacterium
AAATGCAGCCATACAGGACGACGGCTGATCTTGCAGGGACCATAGCGGCAGCGATGCCATCGGCTTCGCGCAGAGAGGCGCAGCACCCCGCGCGCAGATCGTTTCAGGCACTTCGCATAGCTGTCAATGACGAACTCGGTGTTCTGACCAGACTGCTTGAGACTGCTCCGGACAGGCTTAACGATCGAGGCAGATTCTGTGTCATCACTTTTCACTCGCTGGAAGACCGCCTGGTCAAACAGGCTTTTCGCACACTGGAGAATCCATGTGTTTGCCCGAGGGATTTCCCGGTCTGCACATGTGGCCGCGTTTCTGCCGGCCGGGTTCTGACGAAACGGTCGATCTCGGCTGACAGCCAGGAGCTGGCAGGAAACCCCCGCTCACGCAGCGCGCGCCTGCGTTGCTTTGAGCGCATCATCGATCGAGCAAGTTATCTCTAAGCAGTCCCTGACAAAGCTTGAACGGAGGTTATCATGTCCTATATTGATGGCAACCTTGCCCTGAAAAAGAAAATACAGCCATTGAAAACCTGCCGTATTCCCGTTACGGCAACTCCGGATCACAATGAGGTGTACCGGCTGCGGGCGCGTTCAATCCGGCGCGAAATGACCCGGCGCAGGGTTCAGCTACTTGGCACGCTGGTGTTTCTGGTTTTGCTTGTAGCCGGTGTGTTTGCCTTGATCGTCTATCGCCAGGCGCAAATTCTCGAGTTGAATTTCTCTGCGGTGGCCATGGAACAGAAAATCAAGCTTTATGAGAAGGAGAGCAGCCAGATCAAAGAAGCACTGGCTCAGAAAACCAACTTTGACCTGATCCGGCAGCAGGCCATCAGCCGGCTCGGACTGCAGGACCCTGCCCGAGCCCAGTTGGTCAAGGTGAATATACCGGATACAGACAGGATCGTCTATGCAAGACAAGGTGTAGCCGGTACAGAGGACGAGACATACCTGGCCGGTGTGTATACGACGATCGAAGGCTATTTCAAGACGATCAACATCGGCAGACCGGGGGATTAATGTGCGCAGACTGCAGAATGGCAAAGGTGATTGGCAGAGCAGGATGAGGCAGGAATCACCTGCACGGGCGTCCACCGGGAATTCCGGTCGGCGCCGTGTTAAAAGGCGTGTCAACAGGCGCCCCGGCATCATTTTTGTCGGTTTCTGCCTGTTTTTTTTCGCTTCTTTCTTAGTCTGGCAGCTCTACCAGATCCAGATTGTCAATCATGCTGTTTATGCCGAGAAAGCGACCGCGCAGCATTACAAACGGATTCCCGAGGATCCGCGCCGCGGCTCGATCTATGACCGCAACGGGGTTGAACTTGCCGGTACGACTTATGTCCACCAGATCGGTATCACCCCTAAAGATGTCTACTCCATCAGCAAAAACATCTCGACCGATGAGATTGCTGCCGCAGTAGCGCAGTCTCTGGATCTGCCGCTTGTGGATATCAAGGCTGCATTGAGCCAGAAAGACGCAAGTTATGTCCTTTTGAAAAAGGATGTTTCCCGCGAAATGGCCGAACAACTCAGAACCTGGAAGACAGAAAACCAGATCGGTGGCATCCGGATCGATACTGAAGCGCGCCGCTATTATACTAATGGATCCCTGGCAAGCCAGATCATCGGCTTCTGCCGTTATGATGACGGCCTGCTGGTCGGTCAGCTTGGTGTGGAACTGCAATACAATAATTTGTTGACCGGGCAGCCTGGCTATACCTATGTGGAAACTGACAACTATACCAGCATGGGCGTGCTGCCTTTTTCCGTCCCGACCAGCCTGCGCGCTCAAGACGGACAGAATCTGGTGCTGACGCTGGATATCAACATCCAGAAGATCATCCAGGATGAACTGGAGCGGGCAATCGGTCTTTATGATATCACAGACGGCGGTCAGGTGATTATCATGGATCCGTACACTGGCGCAGTCCTGGCCATGGCTTCATGGCCTTACTTCAGCAGCAGCGAGCCGACCGCCTGTCCGCCGGATCAGGATGTAACAGCATGGAATGACCAGGACAACGAAGCGATTGAGTATTTATCGGCCAACGTCTGGCGCAACCGGGCTATTTCAGATGCTTATGAACCGGGATCAACCATGAAATCCATCACGATGGCCATCACCCTCGAAGAAGCCATCGCTCATGAAAAATCGGTTGTGACATGTCAGCCGATCAAGCTATATAACTGGACCATCTCCTGTGTCAAAAAGGGTGGTCACGGAGAAGAAACACTGGAGATGGGCTTCTGGCGTTCGTGCAACCCGGTCTTTGCCCAACTGGCGCTGAACATCGGTGTAAATCGTTTCTATACCTATATGCGGGCTTTTGGTTTTACTGCTGCGACCGGGATTGATCTGCCAGGTGAAGGCAGCGGTATCCTGCACAGCCAGCCGACCGACCTGGATATGGCCACCTTATCGTACGGCGAATCATCGACTGTGACCCCTCTGCAGCTGGCAACCGCCTACAGTGTTTTTGCCAATGGCGGCAAACTCGTCCGGCCTACTGTCGTCAAAGCTGTCACAGATTCAGACGGCGCCATGGTCAGAGAGACAAGACCGGAAACACTGCGCCAGGTCGTGTCTGAGCAGACGGCTGCGCGGGTTCGTGACCTGATGCAGGGCGTTGTGTTATATGGAACCGGTTCTCCTGCCTATGTCGAAGGATACGGTATTGCAGGCAAGACCAGCACATCGACCGATGACTTTGGCGATCATACACTGTCATTTGCGGGACTTGCGCCTGCCGAAAATCCTGAAATCGTCGTTCTGGTTGTCCTCGACAAACCGGAAGACAAAGAACTGAGCTCTAAGATTGCAGCCAAGACCTGCGGCCTGATTATCTCGCGGACGCTGGAATATTTAGGCCGTGAACGTGTTTACAGCGATACGGACATCTCGCGGCTGACAAGTAAAACTTCGGTTCCTGACCTGAATGGTCTGACACTGGGTGCGGCGATGCGCCAGTTAGCCGATATGGGTTTGCGTGGAGAAGCTGGCGATGCTGCCATGGGAGACGCCACCCTGGTCAAATATCAGTGGCCTGCAGCGGAGACAGAACTGCACAACCGGGGCCTGGTCATGCTGTATCCGGTCACAAACCCCCAAAAGACTCATGTGACCGTGCCGGATTTCAGGGGAAGAACGATTAACGAATGCCTGACAATGGCTGCAGAAAGCGGTCTGAATATAAGGATTGATTCAGATTGCCTCGGTGTCGCCGTCAGCCAGGATCCGACGCCGACATACGAGAACACGCCTGTTGCGCCTGCACCAACTGCAACAGCTCCTGATAATGATGCTTCGTCAGGCGATGCGGGCAGTCCGGATGACGATGAGATAACCGGCGATGAAGATCCGGATTTAAACGAACCGGTCATGTTGCAACGAGGTGATATAGTCACTTTAGTTTTTGCGGCTGTTGTGGAAGAGCTTGCCCAATCAGGACCGACAGAATAAAATAGACATTTGAGGGGGAGGAACGACATGACGCTGGCTGAACTGCTCAATGGATTGACGATACTTGATCAGCAAGGTGATTTGTCAACGGAAATTGACACGATTGTCTATGATTCACGTAAAGCGCGCAGCGGTGCTTTGTTTGTCTGCATCGAGGGGTATGTGTCCGATGGGCACCTGTATGCTCTGCAGGCAGAAAAACAAGCTGCTTCGGCTGTTCTGGTACAAAAGCCGGTAGCCGGACTGACGGTTCCCTGCGTTCGTGTTGCAGACACGAGGCTGGCCCTGGCGCACGTTTCTGACCGTTTTTTCAACCATCCTTCAGGCAGTATGGAACTGATCGGCCTGACCGGGACCAAAGGCAAAACCACCACAGCCTACATGACGCGAGCGATTCTGGCTGCCGGCGGCCGTAAAGTTGGCCTGATCGGGACTGTAGCCAATATAATCGATAACCAGGTCACTTATGCGTCACGAACGACACCGGAATCATATGACCTGCAGGCACTGCTGGATGAAATGGTGCAAAGGGGTATGGATACGTGTGTCATGGAAGTGTCCTCCCAGGGGTTGATGCTCAACCGGGTTTACGGTTGCAGTTATTTCACCGGTGCTTTTACCAACCTTTACCACGATCATATCGGACCGCGCGAACATGCGTCGATGGAAGAATACCTGGACGCAAAGCTGCGCCTTTTTTCAATGTGCCGAAACAGCGTCATCAATCGGGACATAGATGAGTACGAGAAAGTCCGGACAGCTGTCAAAGGCCCATGCCTGACTTACGGTCTTTCCGCACAGGCAGATGTCAGGGCGACTAGCCTGGAGCGTGTTACGCAGCATCAGCGCATCGGTACGCAATTTGAACTGACCAGCCCGTGGTATCAGGGCAACATCTTTGTCGGAATGCCAGGCCGTTTCAATGTCACGAATGCTTTGGCCGCGATTGCCTGCGCCGGTCTCTCCGGCGCGTCGCTCGATGCCGTCAGGCGCGGACTTTCTGATATTGCCGTGCCCGGCAGAGTCCAGCCAGTTCCGACCGGTCGCCCTTTTCAGGTTATCGTGGATTACGCTCACAATGCGGCCAGCCTGGAAAACCTGCTTGACACGCTGCGCGGGTATGTCTCTGGCCGCCTGATCGTCGTCTTCGGTAATGGCGGTGACCGGGCACGTTCGCGGCGCTTTGAGATGGGCGCCATTGCCGGCCGTCTGGCAGATCTGACTGTCATCACGTCTGACAATCCGCGTACGGAAGACCCGGATGCAATCATCCGGGACATCATCACCGGTATTGATCCGACAGGTGGCCATTACCATGTTGTGACCGATCGGGCCGATGCGATCAACTGGGCTATTCACGAAGCCAGAAGCGGCGACATGGTGGTCATTGCAGGCAAAGGCCACGAAAATTACCAGATGTTCAAAGACCGCACGATCCACTTTGACGATGCCGAAACAGCGGCCGCCTGCCTGGCCGCTTTAGAGGAAAAGACAGATGCTTAGACTTACCGCAGAACAGATTATCAACTGGAGCGGCGCTGAAGTGCTTGCCGGTGACCGGCTGTTAAATGACAGACTGATCAACAAGATCAGCAGCGACAGCCGAACGACAGGCGCTGGCGACCTGTTTATCGCTTTGCGCGGCGACCGCTTTGACGGTCATGCTTTTCTGGAACAGGCCATTGCACAGAATGCCGCCGCCTTGTTGATCGATGATCGTCAAGCCTGGCAGAAGCTGCAGTCGATGGATGAACTGACTGCAAAAAGCAAGCCGGCGCGTCAGATTCTGGTGCTCCTGACGACGGATACGCAGAGAGCTCTGCAGGACATCGCCGCAGGTTATCGCATGCAGCTGACGGGAACCGTGATAGCAGTGACCGGCAGTGTCGGCAAGACCTCGACCCGCCAGATGATCGCCTCCTGTCTCAGACCGTTTCTGCGTGTTCATGAGACCGCCGGCAATCTCAACAATGAAATCGGCCTGCCTCAGACATTACTTGGTGCTGCCGAAGATGACGATGCTGTCATTCTTGAAATGGGCATGCGCGGACCTGGTGAAATCGCACTGCTCAGCCGGATTGCCCGGCCGGACATCGCCATCATCACCTGCATCGGCTGGTCGCACATCGGACGTCTCGGCAGCAGGGAAGCGATCCAGGCTGCCAAGTGGGAGATTGTTAGCGGCATCAGGCCGGGCGGTCTGCTGATCCTCAATGCGGATGACCCCCTGCTGACAGGCGCAACGCACC
>JAWSUP010000288.1:0-5684 GCA_033549405.1 Bacillota bacterium
CCCACGATACTTGGCTGGTAACGGCCCGGAAAAATAGGTCTTCGCCGGATTATATCAGGATCATCGGTTAAAAGCCGATGGTCCTGTTTTTTTTGCATTATCTTCAGGGTATGCGCCAATCAGGACAAGTCATGATATAATAGGTCTGATAGTCCGGCTGTTAGACAAGACAAATAGATCTGATAACTGATCATGATGACAAAGGAGCAAAACAATGAGCGCCAAGATTTTGATTGTCGACGATGAACACAATATTGTGGATATTCTCAAAGCAAATTTGGAGCGTGAAGGTTATCAGACAATTGCAGCTTATGATGGGGCGCAAGGTCTGGAAATGGGCTTGACGATGAAGCCGGATCTTATTTTGCTTGATTGCATGCTGCCGAAAATGGATGGCTTCGATGTCTGCCGGAAATTGCGTCAGCAGATCAACGTGCCCATTCTGATGTTGACAGCGAAGAGTGAAGAGATCGACAAGGTACTCGGACTGGAATTGGGAGCCGATGACTATATCACGAAGCCATTTAGTGTCCGGGAAGTACTTGCAAGGGTCAAAGCCCAGCTCAGGCGCGTCAGCCTGGCGGACATGAACCTGAGCGAACACCAGAAAATCATGGTTTTTGGTGATCTGGAGATCGACCACGAGGCATACCAGGTCAGGCGCGGCGGCGAAGTCATTGAACTGACACTCCGTGAATTTGAGCTGGTCAGGTTTCTGGCGCAAAACGCTGGCCAGGTGTTTTCCCGGGAGGCTCTCCTGGAAAAAGTCTGGGGCTATGAATATTTCGGCGACGTGCGCACGGTCGATGTCACAGTCCGGCGGACACGAGAGAAACTGGAACCGGACCAGAATCAGTACAAATATGTATTGACTAAACGTGGCGTCGGTTATTATTTCGACAGAAAACCTGCTCATGACTGAGTTCAACAGGGAGGACCAAAGCGGGAAAAGATGGAATTACGGATGCTGAGTCAATCTGTGGCTGAAATAGCTTTTTCGTTCCAGGAATGGTTACTTTTGTGGTCAGCAGACAAATACCCGGCAATCTGGATTGCCGGCGCCTGTGTTTTAACTGCTCTTATCGTGTTCGGCACGTGCCGGCGCCTGAATCGCCGTTTTCAGAATAGGAAAGACCAGGAAATGTCTGCCATGGTCGCCCAGTTTATTGACGAGCGCAACAAATCTGAAGCGATCCTGGCTGATCTCGATGTCGGTGTTATTGCATACAGCAGCGACGGCATCAAGATCAACACCAACCCGGCTGCGCGAAAAATGTTGTTGCCGGATACTGTTCCTGAGACGCTTTCATCCTTTATCAGCCAATATGGCCAAGAGAACGGTATCCAGGCGGCAACCCTGCTGGGCAACGAAACCATCAGCGGGATCATCCAGCATACAGAGCGCATCTTACGCATCCGCCTCAAAGAGTCGCGATTTGACGAAGGCAGGCGGGCCGGGACGATCGTCGTGCTGCAGGATATTACAGACCAGGAACGAGAGGAAAAGCAGCGCAAGGAGTTCGTAGCCAATGTGTCACACGAGCTGAAAACACCCCTGACGACTATTAAAACATATTCTGAGTCGCTCCTCGAGTGGGGTCTGGCCGAAAAAAATAAAGAAGCCGTCCGCAAGGACATCTGGCGTATCCATGATGATTCCCTGCGTATGGAGCGCCTCGTTGAAGACCTGCTGCTCCTGTCCAGTATCGACAGTCGCGGCATTCGGGTCCGTCTGGAGCTATTGGATATCACCCAGGTTGTTCGACAGGTCGTCGACCGCCTGCAGCATCAGGCACAGGAAAAGTCTATCGACATGGCTTGTTTCACTTTGTCGCGCCTTCCTCTTGTTTTTGTGGACCGCACAGCCATGGAGCGGGTTGTGACCAACCTGGTCAGCAATGCCATCAAATACACCGAAAAGAGTGGCTCGGTCAAAATTTATATCAGCTATCTGGTGGACGATGTCTGCATCAAGGTGTCTGATACCGGATTCGGGATAGAAAAAGAGCATCTGCCACGCATATTCAACCGATTCTATCGTGTGGACATGACTGGATCGCGCATGTTTGGCGGAACCGGTCTGGGTCTCTCAATCGCCCGGGAACTGGTCGAATTGCATGACGGCAAGATCAGTGTCAACAGCACTTTGGGCAAAGGGACTGAGTTTACGGTCATGATACCGATTGCCCGCAAAGTGCTTCAAGACACATTGAATGCCAGCCAGCTTAATTGTCCACCGGTTGATCCACTCCATCAGGCTGCCGCGGATGAATTGCTGCAGATGGCAGAAGAACTCAAAATTGCCGATCAAAACCTCTGCAATCTGAACCGGCAGCAGATCGACAGGTTGCTGGACCGGATTCTTGAGCGAGACCAATACGATGACTCGGTGATCAATGACGACACCAAGGCATTTAAGATACTCAAAGAAGATGACATACCGGCGGTTGAACCGATCATGAAAAAGGCTGATCTGTAGATTAAGGGGCTGCTCATTATTATCAGCCACTAACCGGCGGAGCATCTCGAAAGATTTTGGTATGAATGAAAGGAGTATGAATTTGAGCAGTTACATCATACGCGGCGGAAGCCGTCTGAAGGGAGATGCGTATATCAGTGGTTCGAAAAATGCGGCTCTGGGCATCATCTCTGCAGCCATGCTCTTGGATGGACCTTGTAAAATAGATAATATACCGGATATTGCCGATCTTAATGTCATGGTCGAGATCTGCGAAGCGCTGGGCGCCCAGGTCAAACGCGATGCGGACGGTTCGCTTACACTCAATCCCTGCTCTATTACAACCTGGGAGGCAACCCATGACAAGGTGCGCAACATTCGCGGATCTTACTATCTGCTGGGCGCGTTGCTGGGGCGGATGAACAAAGCCAGCATCTACATGCCGGGCGGTTGCAATTTCGGCACGCGGCCGATCGACCAGCACATGAAGGGTTTTGAGGCGCTCGGTGCCAGCGTGACCATCGAATATGGCAAAATCAATGTCGAAGCGGAACGGCTGCATGGCGAGCATATCTTTCTCGACGTCGTCAGCGTCGGCGCGACCATCAACATCATGATCGCGGCAGCCAAGGCCGAAGGAACAACCGTCATCGAGAACGCTGCACGCGAGCCGCATATCGTTGATGTCGCTAATTTCCTGAACACCATGGGCGCCAATATACGCGGCGCCGGCACCGACGTGATCCGCATTACCGGCATGCCGGTGCTCAAGGCTGATGCTTCATATTCGATCATACCGGACCAGATAGAGGCAGGGACGTATATGCTGGCGGCAGCGTTGACGCGCGGTGATGTGACAGTCCGCAATATTATCCCAAAGCACATGGAACCTTTAACAGCAAAAATGGAAGAAATGGGTATTTCAACCGAAGTGGGCGATGACTGGATTCGGGTCTGGATGGAACCCGGCCGAGAGCTGCAGGCAGCCAGCTTCAAAACCATGCCCTATCCCGGATTCCCGACAGATCTGCAGCCTCAGACGACGGTTCTGCTCAGTACAGCCAGAGGCAGCAGCAAGATGCTGGAGAACGTCTGGGAAAACCGGTTTCAATATGTCGATGACCTCAAAACGATGGGCGCAGACATCGTGGTCGCCGGTCATGTGGCTATTATTGCCGGGAACAGCCAGCTGACAGGAGCTAAAGTCATGACACGCGACTTGCGTGCCGGAGCGGCAATGGTCCTGGCCGGACTGGCCGCAGACGGAGAGACTGAGGTGACGGACATCAACAAAATTGAACGCGGATATGAAAACTTTGTAGAAAAAATGCGCAGGCTGGGCGCTGACATAGCGCGGACTGAAGACTGATGGCACGGAGAACATCAGTCTGCCCTTTACGCAGTGGCAGTAGCGGTAATGCTGTACTGATCAGCGGCGAGGATACGCGTATCCTGATCGACGCCGGCGCGTCCTGTTGCAACATCGAGCAAGCCATGCGAAGTATTGACCAGGATCCCGCTTCATTAACAGCCATGCTGGTGACCCATGAGCACAGCGATCATATATCGGGTGTCGGTATCCTGATGCGTAAATATCGCCTGCCTATTTATGTCAATCTAGATACCTGGCAGGCGATGCGAAAATCAATTGGCAGGGTTGATGAATCGCTGGTTAACCTGATCGATCGCGAACAGACCTTTGCAGTCGGTGATTTTGCCATAACCAGTTTTGCGACGCCGCATGATGCGGTCGCTTCGGTTGGCTACCGGGTGCAGACCCGTAATGGTGCCATTACATTGATGACCGATATCGGCCAGATGACGGAATCGCTCATAGCCCGGGCAGCCGGGAGCCGGGTCGTTCTGATTGAGGCAAACTATGATCCCTCCATGTTGATGGCCGGTCCCTATCCGGCGCTTTTGAAACAGCGCGTCAGCAGCGAAGTCGGGCACCTCTCCAACGATGCCTGTGCACAGGCAGTCGGCGACCTGCTCAAACAGGGAACGGAGCAATTTGTCTTGTCTCACCTGAGCAAAGAAAATAACTACCCGGAATTGGCATTGATGACAGTTGGCCGGTACCTGAACAGGATACAGGCACAGCCAGGCAAAGATGCCAGGATTTCCGTTGCCCGCCGCTTTACCGTCAGTGAACCGGTATGCCTCTGACACTGACTATCGTCACGCCCGGAAAAAGTAAAGAAACCTGGCTGCAGGCAGCCATTGACGACTATGTCAGACGACTGCGGCGCTATTGTGCGGTTCGTTTTGTCATCGTGCGTGATGTGCCCGATGATCGCCCGGTGCATCAGGTCATTGATGATGAAGGTAAAAATATCCTCACGCGTCTTCGGCCACAGGACTATGTAATTGCTCTGGATCTGGGCGGCGAGCAGCCGGATTCGCCGCAATTGGCTGTAAACTTGATACGATGGCTTGAGGCGGGCGGCAGTGAAATCATCTTCGTGATCGGAGGCGCCAATGGCCTTGATGAAGCCGTTCTGCAAAGGGCGCAGCATCGCCTTTGTCTGTCGAGGTTGACCTGGACCCACCAGATGACGCGGCTGTTGCTGCTTGAGCAGTGTTACCGGGCCTTTCGCATTCTGAACAACGAGCCCTATCATAAATGACCTGACATTCTCATCAGCCTGCCAAACAGAATAGCCAAGGATCACAGGAAGTCATCGGGCATTTCTGGGCAAAAGCCGAAGTTGGCTCCTGCGTGGTCATCCGGCAGAACACAGAGGTTGCGTTTCAGGAGTGATCGCGATAAAATCATGTCATTGTACTGATCGCATCAGTCCATGATGCAACTTTCCCACCGCACAGAGCGAGTAGGCTTTTCAGGCGCTACTGTCTGACAAGCAGGTTGTGTCAATGATCAGTGATGGGCGGTCCGGCCCTGCTGACGGATCGGCGGTGATGACTTGAAAAAACGACGAACTGGGCAATTCCGGGCAACACAAAATGATTCAGCCTATTTGTATGCCAATCGTCCCTTTAAATGGTTTCTGGATCTGATCAGACCGGTCGGGGGTCGATTTATTTTTGCCCAATTCCTTGACCTTGTCTTTGTTGCTTCCAGTGTAATCCCGGCGACAGTAACTGGCCTGCTGGTTGATAACGTACTGACCGACAGAAAGCTTGATCTGCTGCCACTATACCTCGGTCTTTTAGTTAACAAGCAACTGGTTTAAACCCACTGGCTTTCAGCCAGTAAATCCTT
>JAWSUP010000289.1:0-5666 GCA_033549405.1 Bacillota bacterium
CGACTGGTTTTTCGTAACGGAATACAAAGGGCAGCGGACTATGGTCATTTTTGCACCGGACGAACGCATGCTAAAAAGCATGAAACGCTTTAATCCCAGCAAAATCAAGTTTGTTCAATTCGGCGCCTGACCGACAACAGGCAGAACAGGACAACGCATGGCGAGCGGGCGTCCCCGGCGGTTCAGCCGGGTGGAAAAAAGCTGGATTCTCTATGACTGGGCTAATTCATCTTATGCGACGATCATCATGGCGGCGATTTTCCCGATTTATTTCGCGGACATCGCACGTAACGCCGGTGTTTCCGGTGACGTATGGTGGGGTTATGCAACATCGGTTGCAACCCTGACAGTTGCCCTCCTGGCTCCGGTTTTGGGCGCTATAGCAGATTTCCGCGGTATGAAGAAAAAGTTGTTTTCAGCCTTTTTGCTGATCGGCCTGGTCTTCACAACGACAATGGCACTGACAGATCTGTGGCAGCTGATGCTCGTCGGTTATGTCTTCTCCTATATCGGATTTTCCGGTTCGCTGCTGTTTTATGATTCATTCATCACTGATATCACCACAGCAGACCGTATGGATAAGATTTCTGCCTGGGGCTATGCCATGGGCTACATCGGGGGCAGCACAATACCTTTTATTTTGTCGATTGGCTTGATTTTGTTTGGCGAGGCTATCGGCATCGACGGCATCCTGGCCGTCAAAGCCGCCTGTCTGCTCTGTGTGGTCTGGTGGGGCGTTTTCAGCATCCCGATGCTGCGCCAGGTTCGTCAGGTTCATTTCGTCGACAAGCCGGCAGCCGCCCTGATCGCTAATTCGCTGCGCAACATGGTCCGCACTGCCCGCGACATCCTGGCAGACAAAGCCATCTTCGTTTTCGTCCTTGCCTATTTTTTCTATATCGATGGCGTCAATACGGTCATTCACATGGCCACTGTCTATGGTTCGACACTGGGGTTGGGAACGACCGGCATGATTCTGGCCTTGCTCGTGACCCAGCTTGTGGCGGTTCCCTTTTCAATTTTGTTCAGCCATCTGGCCGGCCGTTTTGGCTCTATCCGCATGATCAGGCTGGCGATCGTCATCTATTTCATCATCTGTGCCGTTGGCTTTTACATGGGATTTTCGCTGGAGCGGGTCAGCCCGTCATCGCCGCTCTATGCCGCGGCGCTGCAACGATCAACATACCTGTTCTGGGCTATGGCTGTCCTGGTCGGCACCTGCCAAGGCGGTATCCAGGCACTGTCACGCTCATTCTTCGGCAAGCTTATCCCGCCCAGGCGGTCGAACGAGTTCTTCGGTTTCTTTGATATCTTCGGCAAGTTTGCCGCCGTCATGGGACCCGCGCTGTATGCCCTGATCGCCAACCTGACTGGTCGATCTTCATATGGTATCCTCAGCCTGATGGTGCTGTTCGCCTGTGGCCTTTTGACATTGTGGTTCGGACGCCGCAATCTTGCCCTGGCCGAAGCCAAAGGTGCAGAAGCCGCCCGAAACAGCCGTGACACAGTCCCTTAGGGTTGTTGAAAATTAGTGCAGCAATACCTTATACCTATTTTTTCCCGGAAACGGAGCGTCATAATTCTGAACAATTGTGAACTCTGCTTAACAGCGGACTGATTTTTGCTATAATCATGAAATGTAAAATCATGGGCTCCTGCATGACAGGGATTACGGGAGCGGGGAGGAAACAACATGATTGAAATTCGCAATCTGGTTAAGTACTATGGCGACATCCTTGCCGTCAACAATGTTACTTTTACCGTGAACAAAGGCGAAATACTGGGATTTCTCGGGCCGAACGGCGCAGGAAAAACGACGACAATGAATATCCTGACCGGATATTTATCAGCCACATCCGGATCTGTGACCATTAATGGATTTGATATCCTGGATGATCCTCAGCAAGCTAAAAAGTGCATCGGCTATCTGCCGGAGAACCCGCCGCTCTATCTGGATATGACAGTCATCGAATATCTGAAGTTTGTATCAGAGTTGAAAGGTGTCCCATCAGACCAGCGGATCAAGCAGATGTCAGAGATCATGAAACTCGTGCGCATCACGGATGTAGCCGGCCGACTGATCAAGAATCTGTCCAAAGGCTATCGCCAGCGTGTTGGCATCGCCCAGGCGATGGTTGGAAGTCCGGAAGTGCTTGTCCTCGATGAACCGACGATCGGCCTGGACCCCAAACAGATCATCGAGATCCGCAACCTGATCAAAGAACTGGGCAAGAACCATACCATTATCCTCAGTTCGCATATTCTGCCTGAGGTTCAGGCCGTCTGCGAGCGGGTCGTTATTATCAACAAAGGCACTATCGTCGCAGAAGACACCCCGGAAGAGCTGTCGCATAAAATGGCCAAGACTTCCAAATTTCAACTTAGTGCAGAGGGACCAGCCAAGGATGTTGTACAGAAATTGCGCGTTCTGCCCGGTGTAAAAAATGCTGAGGCGATCATTGAAAAAGAAGGCGGCATCACGATCTTTGAAATCGAGAATGATCCGGACAAAGATGTCCGCAAGCAGATCTTTTTCGAAATGGCCCGCAACAGCTGGCCGATCATTGAAATGAAATCGCTTGATCCGACGCTGGAAGAAATCTTCCTCCAGGTCACCAGCACGTATCAGTCCGGCAGGAGGGGGTAATACCATGTCACGAATCAAGGCCATCTTCAAACGTGAGTTTTTCGCTTATTTCCGGTCACCGATCGGTTATGTCGTTTTCGCCATATTCATGGCTGTCAGCGGACTGTACTTCGCAAGTGGCATCATGAGTTCCTATATTGATATCGTCAGCGAGCTCAATTTCGTCCAATCGTTTCTGTTCATCATCATTCCCTTGATGACCATGCGGTCCTTCTCAGAAGACCGTCGCAATGGGACTGAAGTGCTTTTGTTCACTTCACCGGCCAATACCCTTGAGATTGTGCTGGGCAAGTACCTCGCAGCTCTCGCCCTTTTTGTCGTCATGACGGCCGGAACCTTCACCCATCTGATTATCGCATCGCTTTATGGCGGCCTGCTTGACATCAGCGTACTGGGCGCTTATATCGGCTTTATTTTCCTGGGTGTGGCTTATGTGTCGATCGGCTGCTTCGCCTCGGCATTGACCGAGAACCAGATTATCGCGGCGGTTATCTCATTTGTTATCATGCTGGTGCTGATGCTCCTTGACTTTGTCTCCAGCATGCTTGGTTCAGTGACCGCGACACTGCTTGACAAGATCAATTTCGTCGGCCTTTCTGATCTGCAGATCGATGCTGCCGGCACGGCTGTCACGGATGCACTGAAGTGGCTGAATCCGATGACGCGCCTGAACAATTATGTCAATGGCATATTTGAGATAGCGCCGATTCTGTTCTTCATCAGCATGGCGGCGGCTTTCATCTACCTGACGAACCGCATCCTGGAAAAACGGCGCTGGAGCCAGAGGTGAGATAAGATGAGTATCATGAATAAAGAAAATAAAGAAAAAAACAATCAAACCGGCGGAAACAGGAAAGGCCGACAAGTCGATAAACGCAACAAGAGCCTCAAGACGATCTCCATCACATCGACCATCCTGTTTATCGCCCTGCTTCTGGTGTTCAACATTATGTTTGACAGCCTTCTCGGCCAGACGCTCAAATGGGACTGGACGCCCGGCGGACAGTATTCGATCGGCGAAGTCAGCACGGAGATCCTCAAAGGGATGGACAAACCAGTCGAAATCATCGGCCTGTTTGATGCCAATGCCGATACCCGCTTTCAGCAGGTCCAGCTGATGCTGGAAGATTACATTAGCCGCAGCGATGGCAATGTGTCGGTCCGCTATGTCGATCCCGACCGTACACCTGCAATCTTGCTGGAAGTGGATCCAGATGGTTACCTGAAACCGGAAGCCGGCAGCTTTGTCGTGTTCTGCGCGGCGACCCAGAAGGGTAAGAACATCACGTATTACGATATCTTCGATGTCGGTTACGATGAAAGCTACAACACGGTCCTCAACGGTATTACGGCCGAGCAGAGCTTCACTGGCGCCATCAAGTACGTCACCTCTGAAACGACGCCTGTAGTTTACTTTACAACCGGTCATGACGAGCTTGATTATACGCAAAACTACAGTTCGCTCGTGATGATCCTCGAAAACAACAACTACGATGTCAAACAGATCGACTTGTTCAGCCTCGAGACAATGCCTGAAGATGCTTCGGTTGTCGTAATGGCAGCCCCGAAAAAGGATATCACGACAGCTGAAAGGCGTCTGCTTGCCAGCTACCTGCAGCAGGGTGGCAGCCTGATGTTCATCGCCGATTACAACAACACGTCTTTTGCCGAACTGAATCTGCTCCTGGTTGATTACAATATGGAGATCAGTGACACGCGGCTGCGTGAAGGCGATACGAATCATCGTTTCCAGGACGATGCATACATCATGCGCGCTATCGCACCGGCCGGCAAAGTGACGGAAACAGCCATCGATGGCTGGACGCTCGTGGACAATGCCCGTGGTATGAACATTTTGACCAATGTTAAAGAATGGATCGAAGTGGAACCTGTATTGACAACCTCAGAGGATGGCTATGCCGAAACAAACGGAGATCCTGAGCAGTCATCAGCTGCCAGCAAACAGATCATTGCCTTGCTGTCAGAAAACAGGGGTTTCATCGACGGGACCAATGTGACACAGTCGGCGAAAGTCATGCTGATCGGATCAAGCGGTGTCTTCAGTGATTCGGTTCTCCAGACATTTGGCAATCAGCTGTATAACGCCGGCCTGTTCTACTATTCAATCCAGTATCTGGCGAATATGAGCGAAAGTGAAAGTCTGTATATCCAGTCTAAACAACCGATATCCTATGCGGTTTCCAAAGGGTCCAGCAGCATCAATGTCTTGACAGCTGTTGTGGTCATGCTATTGCTGCCCGCAGCCCTGCTGATCGCAGCCATGGTTGTCTACAGAAAGCGCAGGCACCTGTAATATGGACAAGGGAGGCTATCGGACGTGAAAAAACAATGGAAACCTCTGATTATTTTCGGTGCGATCATCGTTGTGCTGATCATCGTCTGGATCGGTTCTGCGCTTATTCCCGGTATTGGCAACAGCGAAGAAACGACAACCCCGACGACAACCAGTGCGGTTGATCCAGTATTCAAAACCGAGATGGCAGATATCCAGTATCTTGAGATAGTAAATGAAAATGGCACATTCAAGCTGATGCCGGAAGAAGTGACAGATAAAGACGGGAAAGTATCCCTGATATGGTCTGTCGACGGTATGGCGGATTATCCGTTTTCATCATCTACAGTTGAAAGCCTTGCCAGGGTCGCCGGCCTAGTTTATGCCAGCAAGGAAATCGCCACCGGCGTAACAGACCTGGCACCGTTCGGACTGGACAAACCATCCGGCGTACTCAAAGTGTTTCTCAAGAACGGAGAGACGCACGAGATTAAATTCGGCAACGAAATCCCTTCTGGTTATTATGATTACGTGATGCTGGATGATTCAGGACGTGTCTGCACTGTTGCGTCGACGACGGCCGACCGGGTCCGGGCATCGCTCTTGGACTTGCTCGATAAGAGCAATGTCATCGGCATTGATGTCTACGATCTGACCAACCTGGTGTTTGAACGTGCGAAAGACCAGTTGAAGCTTGTAACGGATGTCGAGCTGATCGGTGAAGCC
>JAWSUP010000290.1:0-5653 GCA_033549405.1 Bacillota bacterium
GCGCGAATCGCCCGACAAAAACCTCCGGCTGTTCGCCGACAAACAGGATGTTGCCAAGATCAGCGACAACGCCGATATTTCGGTCAACCGCATCGATCAGGCGCTCGAACCGTTCGCAGCCGTTGAACACATAACCCTGATCTTCATAGACGCATTTGACCCCGACCTGCTCCGCATAATCATAGATTGTCCGGATCGATTGAACAGCCCGCTGCAGCAGCTGCGAAAATGGCAGGCGCACAAAATCGTGTTTCAGGCCGGGCAGCAGGGTGTGGTGCAGAAACGGCGAACCCATGGCGGCGGCAACATCGGCATACCTTTTCAGCCGCTCGACCTCAGCCGTGTTATCTGCGGCTGCGACATTGACTGCCATGGAAAAACAGCAGATGCCAATGCTCTGCTCTCCGGCATAGTCCGCCAGCCGTTTTGCCGCATCAACATCCGGCAGCGTGAATTCGCGGTCGCAGTAAGGTTCGATCGCGGCAATCCCACAGGTCTTGGCAAAGTCGACAGCCTGCCTGTAGGATATGATCTCACCTGGCAAACTGAAAAGTCCAAGCTTCATCGGCTTATCCTCCATACGGAATAAGTTGCAGGGAAGTGTCGGCTACAGCTGCTTCCCATGTCCATTTTACACTTTGTCTGGGCGATTCCATAGCGGTTCTGGAAAGAACCGCTGACATACCGCTGACATACAGGGCGATGGGCCAGATCAAAAGTCATTTTCTGTGTTCCATGATATAATGGGCCTCAACGTAATTGACAAGGAGCAGCCCGCATGCAAAAACCTATCTTCGCAGTTTTCCTTGACCTTGACGGTACACTCATGGTCAAGAATCAAATACCGCCGGAAAACAGGGCGGCCATCAGCGCTGTGCGCAGTCGCGGCCACCTGGTTTTTCTCAACACAGGCCGTTCCATGGCCTGCATTCCCCCGCATGTCATGGAAAGCATCGAGTTTGACGGCATTGTCGCCGGCATGGGATCGCACATCACCTGCCGGGACACAGTCCTGCGCAGCGTGGTGATTTCTTTGCCGCTCTTGCAGGAAGTCACAGAATACTTCAATCTGAAGCAGTATCCCTGCATCTATGAAGGGGAAGACAGGATGATTTATGCCCGTCTGACAGCCCCGTCCACGATGCCGAATGTCTTCTACCTGGGCGATCAGGATCATTTCGCGGACAGCTTCGGGGATGTGCGTATCACCAAATTGACGATGACTGTCCAGTTGACAGCGGAGGATCGAGCTTATCTGAGCGACGCGTTCACCGCTTACCAGCACGAGACATATGCGGAAATTGTCCTGAAAGGCTGCAGCAAGGCGGATGGCATGCAGCGGGTGCTGGACCACCTGGGTCTGGACAAGGCATACAGCATCGCCATCGGTGACAGTGCCAACGATGAAGACATGCTGTGCGCTGCCGGCATCAGTGTCGCCATGGGCAACGCGACCGAACCGGTCAAAGCGCTCTGTGATCATCTGACAACCGATGCAGTCGAGGCCGGGGTGGCTGCTGCCCTGAGAAAATTGCTACCCGCCTGATCGCATCGCAGGAAACAGACGACAGCCAGCTCTGCCAGCTGATCGAACTGGCCGCGCTCACCCATGACATCGGCATCAAGCCGAGTCTGGCCAAATATGGCAGCGCAGCCGGACCACTGCAGGAAAAAGAAGGCCCGCCCCTGGCGCAGGTTCTGTTCACGGATGTCGGATTGGCACAAGAACAGACCAGCCGGATCTGCTGGCTGATCGGACACCACCACACGCTGCAGCCCATTGACGGATTGGACCACCAGGTCATCATCGAGGCTGACTTCCTGGTCAATGCCGACGAAGGTGCTTTGCCGATCGCTGCGGTGAAAAAGTTCCGTGACGAACATTTCGGACAAAGACCGGCACCCGACTGCTCAGCCTTCTGTTTGGCCTGGATTGATCGTAACTACAATACCGAAAGAAGCCAAACGGTAGCCATACATTCAAAGCTCCCAGGCTGGTATGGTCTTGCGGAACCATGCTTTTAGTTGACGATGCCATACCACACGGCTGTACTACGTAAGGCATTGCAATCGTGTGTTGATTTTTCGTTTCATATAAATTATCATTTAAATATGAGATTCGATGCGATACACATAATCTCGCAATGAGATTATAATTCTAATGACACTATGCGTTTAGAAAATGAACTGCAAGGGGACGCGAGATGGATTTTTCAAATTGTCTGGTGAATGACCGATACTATAGCGGTTCTGAAAAGAAAATTGGCATCCTGATCAGAGGCAATCACTATATGCTGAAGTTTCAAAAGCAAACAGCCTTTGGTAAGCGCTTCAACCATATCTCTGAGCATATTGGTTCACACATTTTTGAACTGCTCGGTGTTAAGGCCCAGGAGACATGCCTCGGGACCTATAAAGGTGAACAAGTAGTCGCCTGTAAGGATTTCATCGTTCCAGGCGAGCAGTTCGTGCCCTTCAATGATGTCGGTGAAAGCACACTGGATCAGGACAAGGATAGATACCAGTATGAATACGAGGATATCATGCAGATGCTCCGTGATAATACCAAGCTGACCAAAGTGGAGGAAACAATCAGCACTTTTTGGGAGATGTTTATCGTTGATGCTTTGATCGGTAATTTTGACCGGCACGGCGCCAACTGGGGATTTATTAGGAAAAACAATGCGTATTCTCTGGCACCGGTTTTCGATAATGGTTCCTGTTTATATCCGAATCTTACAGATGAAGATGAGATGCAAAGGATCATGACCTCCGGGCAGGAAACGGATAAGCGGATTTTTACTTTTCCAACATCGCAGATTAAGCTGAACGGAAAGAAAAGCTCATACTATGACATCATTCACAGCATGGCGTTTCCGGAATGTAATCAAGCGCTACGTTCGGTGTTCAGGCGAATCGTTATGGCTGATATTTTTACGTTGATCCATGAAATGCCTCTCATTACAGATACGCATAAGGCTTTCTATCGACATATGTTGCATGCACGCTATGAGAAGATAATCAAGAGCGCTCACGATGCGCTGGACAGGAGGGTGTGATGAGACAGAGCAAGACGACCGGCCTGATCTGTTTGAAGGATGCGTACGATTTTGAGTACAGCATAGCGATCATTGAATATACGGAGCGCGAAGATGAAACGTATACCTACAGCTTTCGCCCCAACTACAGCGTCATCAGTCTGCTGCCGACGACGCTGTTTCAGGGCATTCCCGGGCTTAACCTGGATAAGCACAAAGAAGAATACCTGCGCGAAAACATGACGCCTGTTTTCATCAGTGAACGCACGCCATCGGAAGGGCGGGAGGATTTGTGGCAGCTGCTGGAAGCGTGCGGCATGAACTATCTGAATCGGCTTGAATGGCTGATCCGCACGAATATGCAGTATGGCGGCGACCCTATGTATGTGAAGCGGTTTGAACCGGCTGACGCTAAACAGACAATTGCCTTCGAGGCGATCATCACGGCGGAAAACAGGTCGGCACGCCTGCTGCAAAGGCTGCTGCGGGAAATCTGCCGGGGCAATGATATCGTCGCCCCGGACTTCTCCATAGATGACAGCAATCGAAAGCAGTTCTATGCCTTGTTGCTGCCACTGTATGAAAAGGAAAAAAGCTACTTAAAACAGCAGAAGACCAGAGGCATTCAAATAGCCGCTGCGCAAGGCAAGTACACCGGCAGGAAGCCTATTCCCATCGACGACATCCAGCTGGACGCAGTCTTTACTGCCTACCAAAAAGGGAGAATGGATCTCACTGAAGCAATAGAGAAACTCGGTGTCAGCAGGTCAACTTTTTATCGCCGTTTGCGTGAATATAAAGCTAACGATTGCTAAAAAAGCAGCAGCTCTGTTCCCGGGAGATGAATCAATACGGTCAAGCTTTCGAGAAACTGCTTGTAGAGAAAAGAGATAAGGTGTTGCGTGCACGTTATTGGGTGGTAATATCGTGCAGAGTCGCACATTATTGGCACTTAAAGCGGAATTTGAGGTCAAAGCTAAAGACGATGTCAGATCAAGAAGCCTGGCAGTATATCAGGACAAGAACAAATCGTCCGCAGCAGTTCGATTGTCAGCGAAAAATGCCGGTGTCGAACCACCTCTGTACAGCGTCCCGCTTTATCTCACGTCCAGGCTGGCTGGCTGGCTGACTGGTTCTGAGACGAAAACGCATGCCGTTTGTAGCGCGGCAACGGTAACGGATAATTGATAGCGGATTGTCAAAAAAAGTCGGATAATATATAACAGACACAAAAAGAAAGGTTGTGACCAGGATGAAGATGATCAAAGACAAACAGCTGCTCGTCGGGGCCGATTTTGCCGGGTTTCCGCTTAAAGAGGCCGTGGTGGCCCATCTGCGAAGCAAAGGCTGGGAGATCACGGACGTGGGTGTTCGTTCTCTGGAAGACAATGATCCGGACCTGATGTTCCACCGGGTCGGCCTGCGGGTGGGCGCCCTGATCGCCGAACGGGAATTCGAGCGCGCGCTGATTTTCTGCGGGACCGGGATGGGGATCCACATTGCAGCCAGCAAATGCCCGCACGTCCATGCCGGTGTCGTGGAATCCGTTCCGGCTGCTCTACGGGCGATAACCGGCAACGGGGTCAACGTGCTGGCGATGGGCGCCTTCTATGTTGCGCCGCAGATGGGCATCGATATTGCCGAAGCGTATCTGAACGCTGAACTTGGCTCCGGTTATGAGTGGTGGCACAATTTTTATGAGTTCCACAAGCTGGCCATCGACGAACTGGAAGCGTTTGATTATACGGAATACAAAAGAAACGGTTTCAAGTTGAATCACCTCGGCGATTATCCTCTGAAGCTGGAGCGAAAACCCGAATGATCTTTCAGATCATTGAACCGAGTATGATTCTTTGATTACAGGACCTCGTTTGTTTTCCGGGCCGAGGGCATAAATATTCAGGGTGTAGGTGCCTGAGGGTGCCTCCCAGGGGATGGTCATTGCTGCGCTGTAGACCTGGTTTCCCTGTGGTGAAAGGTACTGGTAGATGTCATATCCGGGCACGGTCATGATGACCTGCCTGATCTCGCCGACAACATCGGCCAGCGTCACCGTTAACGCAACCCTTTCGCCGCGCCTGCCTGAAGGTGGTGTGATCGACACTTTTGCCGTGTAATTGATTGTGTCCATGGGTAGCCTCCATATTCATTGATTTGTACTGACCAGTCAGTACAACAGCATTATAGCAACCTGCTCCAGGATAATCAAGACATAATCTTGGGAAGTCAAGAAATGATTGGCAGGCCTCATAGGAAGCATCATAGAATGAAGCTTGCATGAGGCTTGCTTGAAGCTTCCTATGAAGCCAGATGTATGATGGTCATCGCTTACAGATGCCCGTTTTCCAGCACGAGGATACGGTCGGCCACCTTGTCGATAAAGTAGCGGTCATGCGAGACAAATAGCAAGGTGCCGCGAAAGGCAAGCAGCATTGCCTCAAGAACCTCGCGCGAATCGATATCCAGGTGATTGGTCGGCTCATCGAGAATCAGGAAATTGACCTGATCCTGACTCATCGAGCACAGCTTGAGGCGGCTTTTCTCACCGCCTGATAGCTGGCTGATTTTCTTGAAAACATCATCCCGGCAAAACAGCGCTTTTGCCAGGGCAGTCC
>JAWSUP010000291.1:0-5653 GCA_033549405.1 Bacillota bacterium
GGCGTAGGTGTCGGCGTTAGCGTGGGTGTCGGCGAAGGTGTTGGCGATGGTGTTGGCGATGGTGTTGGCGTCGGCGACGGTGTGGGTGTTGAAGTCGGCGTTGGTGCTGAAGTCGGCGTTGGTGCTGAAGTCGGCGTCGGGGTTGGCTTGACAATCAGCGGATCTGTCGGATCTTCGCCGTTTGTCGTGATGGGCGGTAATGCCGGTGGCGTGAAGTTTCTGGGCGAGTTGGACACGATCTCCAGAATGGTTCCGCTTGCACAGTTCTTATAGATCCAGTATGCGTCAACTGTGGTCAGGCGTAAACAGCCGGATGTATCCTTTGTACCGATCGATGTATACGATTCTTCTTTCAGGGTATGGATATCCTGTCTCCGATACAGGGGTCCATGAATATAAAGGCTTCCGTAATAACGCGTCGCATACTGGGCGTGAACTGTGCTGCTGAACGCATGCCAGCGCTCACGGCCAGTCAGCTTGAACTTGCCGCTGGGTGTCATGGTCCCGCGACCGATGGCCATGATCATGACCCGGACGATGCGGGTATATTTATTATGTTCGTCAAGGCCATAGGCGACCAGTGCAAACGATCCTTTCTCAGCATAGAGATAGTAAGGCGGCAGCGGAGCCTGTGTCGGAGTCGGTTTTGGCGTTGCTGTCGGAATCGGTTCAGTTGTTGCTTTTGGCGTCGGTTTTTTTGTCGGTACGCTGGTCACGGACGGGGTCAGTACCTCTGTCGGTTCTGCTGACGCATCTGTGTTTGGTTCTGCGGTCGTTTCAGCTGATGTTTCTGTCGTCGGCTCCACAGTGGTTGTCGTGACAGTTTGAGGTACGGTTTTCACCGGTATTGCCGTTGTTGTTTCTATGGGCACAGTCGGTGCTATCCTGAGAGGCTCTGTCATGTTTTCAATATTCATTGCTTCTCCAATCGCACTTGTGGCGCAACCGCTTTGAAAAACGCCCGTGATTGACAAGAGAAAAACAAGCAACAGCATGTTAACCTTAACGCTCTTGCGAGATCCGGATTCGGTTCCTGTTTTGTTCATCTGCAGCAAAGATTTTCCCTCCAGTTCATAATAAACAATTGAACTGTCTTTACTCAGTATAAACTTTAATCATAATGGAAACAACCATCCGACATATTAATTGACATTTTATTATAATCTAAACCAGTTGCCATGCTGTCATTTTGGCGGGATAATATATATGATTGATCTGACAGGTGGTGATTTTATGGATTCATTCGGACTGGTTCTCGCTGGTGGCGGGACTCGAGGTGCATATCAGATCGGTGTCTGGAAGGCATTGCTTGAAGCAGAAATTCCGGTTTGTGCTGTTGCAGGTGTCTCGATCGGCGCTCTCAATGGCGCCCTGTTCTGTCAGGGAGACTGGCAGATTGCCAACCAGGCATGGCATGAAGTCTCCGTAACGAACCTGGTTGATTTGCCGGAACCGCTGCCGGTTCCTGACAATGTTTTTGATCGCCGCAACCTGCCCATGCTGACGCGGCTTGTCATTCAGGAAAAGGGGCTGGACACCACACCGCTGCGTCGGCAGATGGATCATTATCTCGACGAGATGCGCCTTTACACCTCACCTGTCGATTTTGGTGTACTGGCATATTCACTGACAGACATGAAGCCGGTCAGCGTCTTTTGCAAAGAATTGCCCCCAGGCAAGATCTTCGATTATATCCTGGCCAGCGCCAGTCTGCCGCTGTTTCGCACAGTTCGCATTGATAACAAGCGCCTGGTCGACGGCGGGGTCTACAATAACAGGCCAACCGAAATGCTGATCGATCGCGGTTTCCGCCGTATCATCGAAGTCGAAGTCGGCGGGATCGGCCTGGTCCGCTCTTATGACCCGGCTGGCGCCGAAATCGTGTCAATTAAGCCAGAGAAGCCGATTGGTGGAATTCTTGACACCCGTCACGAAATGATCGACGCCAACATCCGCCAGGGATACAGCGATGCCATGCAGGTTCTCAAGCGTCACCGTCTGGCCTGACCGGGAGACCGTCGGCAAATGGACCGTGGCCGACCAGCACCGGCCGGCCTTCTGAACAGTCGTACACCATCAGCCAGACGGCCTTTGTCAGCTCTCCTGTTTTACAATAAAGCGCCCAGCTGAAGCGGATGCGGTCAAAGCGCAGTTTCTGCCTTTTTTGCCGGTTGCCTGCACGTTCTGCCTGCAAGCGCAGATCGCGCAAAATGATTTTATCCTGCCGGTCTTGCGACAATTCCCAGAATGACAGCCATTCAGGCAGGCTTTTCTGGCCGCTGAACATAAAATCTGTCCGCATCAGATCCAAAAACATCTGTACCTGGCAGTCAGTCAGCCGATCGCTGTCAACAGCAAAATCATACAGGTGGCGCAGGCGCTCTTCTGGACCGAGTGCCTGATCAAAGAGCCCGCTTGCTGCAAAATCATCAGCAAGTTTGTTGTAATACGCCCACGGCTCCGGCCATTGACGGCAAAGCCAGGCGTCTGCGCGATACTGGCTGCTGTTAGGGTAATAATCCAGCAGCAGTTCGATCTGTTTCAACCTGCAAAGGTCAGCAAAGGACATCGCATCAGACTGCAGCACTTCATAAGGCGCATCGTCCATCCAAAGATAACCGAGTTCCTGTGCTGTCTTGCGGATCTGTGTTCCCGGAAGCACTTTGAGGAAGCCAAGCTGTAATTGGTGGGGGCGGAGCTGATTGACGAAATCGAACGATTGGCCAAAGAGCGCGCTGGTTTCTCCCGGCAAGCCGGCTATCAGGTCCAGGTGGATGTGGATGTTGCCGGCTTTGCGCAGTTTTCCGACCTGACTGGCGAGCCTTGCAAGGTCACATTTGCGGTTGACAGTCTGTAAAACAGCCGGATTGGCACTCTGCACACCGATCTCAAACTGCAAAAGTCCGGGCGGTGCTGTCTGCAGTATCTCAAGTGCTTCATCGTCAAGCAGGTCTCCGGCGATCTCAAAATGGAAATTTGTCCGGTATGGCATGGACCGGTAGCGCTCAATCAGATATTTCCAGATCCGGGCGGCGCGATCAGGCTGGCAGTTAAAAGTCCTGTCAACCAGTTTGACCTGGCGGACACCTGCAGCGATGAAGCGATCAAGTTCGTCTTGAACCTTGTCGAGCGACCGAAAGCGTACGGTCCGGTCCAGTGATGACAGGCAATAGCTGCAGTTAAAGGGGCATCCCCGGCTCGATTCGTAATAGAGCACACGGTCTCGGTCACGCTGCAGATCGGTGTCACTATAGGCAAATGGCCAATCGTCTCCGCCAAGCAGCGGTGCGTTTGCGTTGATGACGACATCACCACAATCGTCCGAGCGCCAGGCCAGCCCGGGAAGACAGGCCAGTGTACCGGGATCAGGCCGCAGCTGCCCGGTCAGGGCGGCAAGCAGTTCGGTCAGGGCAGCTTCGCCTTCACCACACAAGACATAATCGACAGCCGGCTCATGTTCCATGATCTGCCTGGCCCGGGTTGACGCTTCAGGACCGCCCCATATGATAACTGAGCAGGGTCTTATTTTTTTCAGTTCAACTGTTAATGTCCGGACCAGCGCACTGTTCCAGATGTACAGGGAAAACGCGTAAACATCGGCATTTTCACAGTCGAGCTGTTGCAGCAGTGCAAGCAGGTGGTCGTTTATGGTCCATTCCCGCCATATCAGGCTGACCTTAGGTATTGTTAAAAATTCACTTGATCTCTTTCCCGAGAGATTGATGTGTCTGGTCAACTTTCCGGGGAGTTTATAGAGCCAGTTGTATTTTAACAACCTCTTATGCCGAAACCAGACTCCGGCATACGCTGCCAGGCTGCGGACTGCCAGGTTTGTATGCGTGTAGCGGGCATTGAAAGCACACAGCGCAACGCGGATCATCTGTCAAGATCCCTGGTATCTTCGGTTAATAAACTGCCGACATCCGGCAAGGTCGGTTGCAGATCATCGACCTTTTTTTCTGCAGGCTGGTTTGCACGTTCTTCCTCAGTCAAGCGGCGGACGCGGAAACGAGACTGAACGACTGAGAGGATCAGGACAGTGTTCCCGTTGCGGATGGTACTGTCAGATTCCGCGTTAGCCAGTCGGAAACCATCTGCAGTCATGTAGCGGATCTGCCCTGGTTTGCTTGGCCTGATTGTTTTAACGACAGTCGCTTCATGACCGATCTGGTCAAGGTCGGTCCGCGCTGCATTTCGCCTGGCGATCGGCCGCATGACCAGGATAAACAGGTTGATCAGCATCAGCAGCGCGGAAAGGATGGCAATGGTGATTACCAGTGCATTCAGATAAAGTGTCATGTCGCTCATGGACTGGTTGCCCACAGTTACATCAGCCCGCCATTTCTGTCGTGTAGCTTTCGACCAACCCATTATAACACAATTCGTCTTTGGGACAGCAGAGATAATCAGTCGCAAGGACTTACAGCTGAGTCCTGGCTAAACAATCAGTTTACCCAGGGCATATTGCGGCCATTATAAATTTCTTCCATCTCCCGCATGATCTTCCTGGTGATCATGCGCACCTCACCGGGATGCAGGTCGGCTTGGGATGATCCGAACAGGTAGTTGTCCAGATCGAAATTTTTGAGCTTGCATTTGGTATGGAAGATATTCTCCTGGTAAACGTTGACATCGATCATCTGGTAATTGGCGCGCACGGATTCCGGAATGTAGTTCTGGATCGATGTGATGGCGTGGTCCATGAACAGTTTTTCGCCGGTTATCTTGCGCGTAAAACCACGGACGCGATAATCGAGCGTCATGATGTCGGCGTCGAAACTCTGCACAAGATAACTGAGGGCATTGAGCGGGGATATTTCTCCGCAGGTCGCAACATCAATGTCGGCTCGAAATGTGGCAACGCCGCCATCCGGATGGTACTCAGGATAGGTGTGGACTGTGATGTGGCTTTTGTCCAGGTGAGCCAGGATAATGTCAGGTGTCTTGTGCCCAGTGACCGGTTCAGGCTGTTGGTGATGCGTGCCGCTTTTTGCCTGAAGCATTCCTTCTTCGCTGATCAGAATCGTCACGCTGGAGCCGCGCGGATAATAATCCTGTTTGGCTATATTCAGGATGGTGGCTCCGATAATCTGAGTCACATGTTCCAGAATTGTGGTCAGTCGTTCGGCATTATACTGTTCATCGATATATTCAATATAGGCATTGCGGTCTTCAACCAGCTTGGCATAGCAGATATCATACATGTTGAAACTGAGCGTTTTTGTCAGATTGTTGAAGCCATGAAGTTTGATCTTGTTGGTATCGGTTTTTTCCATTTCCTGATCGATATCCTCCTCCTGTTCCGTTCATTTCAAAGAAAGTAAAAGTGATTATATCACACGGCCGATTCAAAAAGAATAAAACAATTTAAATACAACCCATTGTCAATTTATTATAAAATCCATTGTTCTGCCGTGATCATGGTTACAGACTGTCCGGCTGTTTGTCAGTATGATGAATGCATCATGAACCTTGGCTGAGCAGACGCAGCATATCAAGCTGCAGGATGTCTATCCGGCCTCGGCCCAATGAGACTGCACCTTGATTTTTCAGATCCCCTAAGAGGCGCGAAACCACTTCGCGGGCTGTTCCCAGTTCGATGGCAATCGCTTCGTGGGTGCAGCGGATAGTTTTGCCGTTCGACGGCATGTGG
>JAWSUP010000292.1:0-5601 GCA_033549405.1 Bacillota bacterium
GATTGAATTTTCTGGCCGGACTCGACTTGGCTGAAGTGAACGAAAAAGCGGCCCAGGGAACGGTTCTGGCACACGTCGATGGAGGTGTGCCCAACCTGAAAATCACCATACCGGAACGGTCGGCTTACAGCTTTGGCCAGCTTGTCTACTTTTTCGAATTGGCTTGTGCGATCAGCGGCTATCTTCTGGCTGTCAACCCATTTGATCAACCCGGTGTAGAGAACTACAAACAGAATATGTATGCGCTTTTAGGAAAACCTGGATTCGAACAGCGCCGCGCTGAATTGGAGTCCCGACTGGCCGAGGCAGAACAAGCATGACGAAACCTGCCGTGAACCTGCCGCGCCACCTGCTGCGTTCCGTTACCAAACCGGCCCGTTACGTGGGTGGGGAGTATAATAACGTCGTGAAGGAGCCAGTGTGCCCTGACGGTACGACGCTGACCCGGTTTGCCTTTTGTTTCCCCGATGTCTATGAGATTGGCATGTCCAATGTCGCACTGCACATCCTCTATCATGTCCTGAACAAACGAAGTGACACCTGGTGCGAACGGGCTTTTGCACCGTGGACCGATATGGAAGCCGGGATGCGCAGGCTGGGACTGCCGCTCTATGCCCTCGAATCCAAAAATCCGTTGGACCAGTTTGATTTTCTGGGCTTTACACTGCAATATGAGCTGGCATACACAAATGTGCTCAACATGCTCGACCTCGCCGGTGTGCCGCTGACTGCCGCAGAACGGGGTCCGAACGATCCGCTCGTGATCGCCGGCGGACCAGTCGTCTATAATATCGAGCCGATGGCAGACTTCTTCGATCTCGTCCTGATCGGAGAAGGAGAAGAGCTGGTCGGTGACCTGATCGATCTGTACCGGACCACCTGTCCGGACGGGCGCCGGACTCCTGAATGGGATCGCGCAGCTTTCCTGCGGCAGGCAGCCGACATCGAAGGCGTCTATGTCCCGTCGCTCTATGCCGTAGCATACAACGACGATGGCACCGTGGCGGCTATAAAGCCCACACGGCCGGATGTGCGCGCGACGGTCAGAAAAAGGATTGTCCTGGATCTGGACGCCGCTGCCTGGCCCGACAAAAGCCTGGTGCCCAATACCGAGATAGTCCATGACCGCATGTTCCTCGAATTATTCCGCGGCTGTCCGCGCGGCTGCCGCTTCTGCCAGGCAGGCATGATCTACCGGCCTGTCCGTGAGAAGAAAGCATCGACCTTGGTCAGCCAGGCCATCGCGAGCGAACAGGCCACCGGTTATGACGAAATCGGCTTGCTGTCATTATCGACCAGCGACTACAGAGAGCTTGGCGCGCTGACCGATTGTCTGCTCGACCAGTTCACACCGCACCACACCAACTTGTCCCTGCCGTCGCTGCGTCTGGATTCGTTTTCATTTGATCTGATGAACAAGGCGGCCAGGACGCGCAAGAGCGGCCTGACCTTCGCTCCTGAAGCAGGTAGGCAGCGTTTGCGCGATGTCATCAACAAGAACATCACGGATGAAGACCTTTACAACGCGATGCAGCTTGCCTTTGAGGGCGGCTGGAACGGCGCCAAACTCTATTTCATGCTGGGACTGCCGACAGAAACGGATGAGGATGTTCTGGGCATCGCCGAGATGCTGGCCCAGATCGAAACGCTGTATCGCAGCCTGCCCCGGGAACAGCGGCCGAGAAGGCTGGAGATGACAGTCAGCACAGCCGTTTTTATCCCCAAGCCGCACACGCCGTTTCAGTGGGTCGGGCAGGCAGAACTGGCAGTCGTGCAGAAGCGGCAGCAGATGCTGCGCGAGCGGCTGCGCAACCGGCCGGTCAAATACCAGTGGCATGATGCGAAGACCGCCTTGCTGGAAGCCATCCTGGCCCGCGGTGACCGGCGCCTCGGACCGGTTATCCGGGCTGCCTGGCGTAGCGGCCGGACTTTCGACGCCTGGGACGATCATTTCGACCTGGATACCTGGCTTAACTGCATGAAAGAAGCCGGACTCGATCCCGCCTTCTATACCAGCCGTCAGCGGCCGGCCGAGGAAATCTTCCCATGGTCGCACATCGATTGCGGTGTCAGCCGGACATTCCTTCTGGCTGAGTATGAAAAAGCGCTGCTGGGGCAAACGACACCCCAGTGCCGGATCGCTTGCAGCGACTGCGGCGCAGCGTCATTTGAAGGAGGCATCTGTTTTGACTGTTAGTCTGCGCCTGCGCTTCTGCCGGAGAGAACCGGCGATCTGGCTGGCCCACCTCGACATGATGCGGACATTTGAGCGCTCTGTGCGCCGCGCCGGCATACCCGTCGCCTACAGCGGCGGATTCAATCCGCGCCCCCGCCTGGCTTTCGCCTTGCCGATCGGTGTCGGTCTGGCAACCGAGGATGATCGGCTGGATATACAACTGGAAGATGGAATAGCTATAGATCAAACAAAAGCGGCGGAGTGGACAGATGCCCTGAATCGGAATCTGCCGGATGGATTGACGGTCTATGCGGGCGAACTGACAGACAGCAGCGGTCCGAGCCTGATGAGCCTGGTGACGGCAGCAGAGTACCGTTTGCAGACAACCGGACTGCAGGCGGCGGTTCAGCAGCTGGAAGCACAAAAAGACCTGACTGCCTGGATTGTTGATAAAAACAGCAAAGGCAAGACGGTCAAAACGGACATCCGTCCCTTGATACTGGCTACCCGGCTTGAAGAGTCTGATCAGGTTGTTTTGCTGGTTCGCGCCGGCAGCCGGCAGAATCTGCGTCCGGATCTTTTTCTGCAGATCCTGGTTGCGCAAGGCGGCTTGAATGCTACAGCTGCGGCTGACAGCAGGATCACGCGCACAAGGCTGTGGCTGGGCGAAGAACCGTGAATGGCCCGGCTGAGACAGATCAGACCGTAACGGCTGCTCAAACAGAACTGATTGTCTACAGGCAGCAGGATGTTGTCTGCTGTGTTCTGACCGAGAAGGGAAAGCCTGTTGAAGTGATCAGGGCGACTGCAGAGCAGGTGCTGCACAGACAGGATATCGTTCTGGGGATGGTGCGCCAGATCTTACCGGCACTTTCTTGCGCTTTTATCGACATCGGTGATGACCACGATGCCCTGTTGCCGATCGCTGAAGCGTCTCCCGACATCAAAGCCGGACAGAGGATCATCGTTCAGGTTCGCAAAGAAACTGCACCAGGCAAGGGGCATCGGGTTACGACCAGGATCGAGCTGCCCGGTCCGTACGCTGTTTTGCTGCCGTTCGACCATCCGCGCCGTCGCAGCAAACTGCGCGGACTGCCCCGGCATGAACAAGACGCGCTTTACAGCAAGGATCTTGAGCGACTTGGCAATATCTGGCAGGAAATACTATTGGACAGTCGCACCGGATCTGTGCCGCGGCCATTATATCCATTCGGGGATCCCTGCTACACAGCGCTGATCACCTGGGTTCGTCCGGAACTGGTGCGCATCCGTGTCGATGACATATCGCTTTATAACGAGCTTTACCGCCAGTTGACCGAACTGATGCCGCAGAGCCTGCCGCTGCTGCAATACCAGCGTCGTGAAGGTGACTTCGGCCTGGCGGCCATCCTGGGTCTTACAGATCTTGATGAACAGCTGAAACGGCGCACTGTTCTGCTGGATGGCGGCGGGTTTATCGTCATCGACCGGACTGAAGCATTGACAGCCATCGATGTTAACAGCGGTCGCGACACCAGGGGCCGGTCGGGACAACAATTGCGACTGCGCACCAATCTGCAGGCTGCTGCTGTTATCGCCGGACAGCTGCGCCTGCGCAACATCGGCGGAATGGTTGTAATTGACTTTTTGCGCTCAACGCAAGAAGCGGACCTCCTCCAGATCGAACAGACATTCAGGCAGTCGCTGGAACAGGACAGGGCGCGTCTGAAGCTATTCGGCTTTTCGGCGATGGGGCTGTTTGAACTGACGCGTTCAGCCCTCTAGGGACAGGTATTTTCTAAAGGGCAGTTTACAAAATCGGTCAGACCGGATAACATTTATGTACACAAAAACAGAAAGGCGGAGTCAACATGCCTGATATTCTGATCATGGTAGCCAGATTGTTCGTTGCGGCGTTGCTGGGCGGGATTGTCGGCCTGGAACGGGAAAACAAAAAACGGGCAGCCGGTCTGCGCACCCATTTACTGGTATCGCTCGGATCGGCCCTGGTGATGGTTACGGCAACATACGTTATGCAGCAGTATCATGGGATCGTCAATGTCGATCCGACCCGGATGGGTGCACAAGTTATCAGCGGTATCGGTTTTCTGGGCGCTGGCACAATCATCAAACAAGGCGCCAGTGTCAAGGGGTTGACGACTGCAGCCAGCCTCTGGGCAGTCGCATGTGTCGGTCTGGCGGTCGGCGCCGGTCACTACATAGCCGCTGTCGTGGCCGTAGCGATTATTTATGGCGCTCTGGTATTGCTGGAGAAATTTGAGAGCCGTCGGATAGACCAGACGCAGGTTAACCCGGAGTTGACGCTTAAAGTTGTCAATGTGCCGGGCAAGCTTGGCGAAGTGGCATCGACGATCGGATCGGCCGGCGCCAACATCACGAATATTGAGATTGAAAGCGACGATGAGCAGTACACACTGATTCGCATGTCCCTGCACCTGCCCAAAGGTGTCAGTAAAGACCATCTTTATGTGATTCTCAAATCGATCGAAGGGCTCTTGCTGATAGAATAAGCAAGAAGATTGACAGTCTGTGACAAAACAGCCCGCTTTTTAGGCAAAATCGCCAAAAAGCGGGCTTGATTTTTCTTACACAACCATCAAGAACAATTGTTTGGTTTGCAGTTTGCCCGACAGACCGTTATAATTATAGAGGTACGCTTAAGGGAGGGCATGATGGCCGAAACGCTCAGGCTTCCAGCTTACTTTCAATCCGGCATGGTCCTGCAGCAACAGGTTCCTTTTATCATGCGCGGCCGCAGCCGGCCGTCTGCCTCCGTCAAGGTCATGCTCGAACGAAAACCCCACGATGGACGCGCTGTATCGCCTCTGGACAACCAATATGGCGTTCTGTTTGACAGGACAGTCACGTCTGGTGCGGATGGCTTTTTTCATATTGAAGTACCGGCCAGTGAGGCGTCGTTTGACCCGCATGAATTAACCATATCAGCCGGAGATGAGATAATCGGTCTGCGGGATGTTCTTTTTGGAGAAGTCTGGGTCGCGGCAGGCCAGTCGAACATGCAGATGCCCTTGCGTGCCGTTCAAACACAGGCCGAAACAGATGATCTGGCCAACCTCTATTATGTCCGCATCCTCAGCCAGTCCGCATCAGGTCTGAGCCGCGACCGGCCGCACTACACCTTCAACCCGGCCGACGATCTTTGTGAAGCAGAATGGCAAAGGGGTGATCACCCCCAGGTTATGGCCGGCGTATCGGCTGCCGGCTTTTCATTTGTGCGCAAACTGCACCTGGATCTGAAAATACCGGTTGCCCTGATTGAGACCGCATTGGGCGGCAGCTGCATCCATTCTTGGATCAGTCGGGCATCTATTGATGCGGATGACAATCTGCGCCGGCATCTTGTTGAGACCGGATTTTACCGGGATGAAACAGACTGGGATTCGTCAGAGGACTGGGAAACCGCG
>JAWSUP010000293.1:0-5587 GCA_033549405.1 Bacillota bacterium
GCTGGAACAAGTCTGATTCCAGATCGGCAAGAGCAGCATAAGTCAGCTCATAGGTCTGGCAGCCATCCGCCGGCACTGAAAAATCGCGTGTCACATGACGAATTTCGTGCAGCAGAGAACCGGCTTTTTCATGTTCAGCCTTCAGTTCTTCGATCAGATCGGCCTGATTGGCCGGATCCGGAAACAGTCTGACTTCTTCTTTAACCAGATGCTGCTCTAGCTCCGCTTTCAATTGACTGAACAGTCGATGTACTGTAAACAATTCAGGGTGATTTGTACCGTGAACAGTCAGGATCTTGAACAGGTGCGTGCCGGCTGCAGGCAGCTGGCTGCGCAAATACGCATGATGGTGCTCTTCGATCCACTCAGTCAGTTCAGCCGGCGCCAGATCGGCCGGGTTTTTCTCGTCCTGAGAGGCTGACTGGTCGATCAAGGACTGGATTGAGGACCAGACGGATGTAAGAGATAAACCTTGTTCTTTGAGCGCCGTGCGCAGCGTGCGATCGCCGCCACAGCAATAATCGATTTTCAGTGATTGGAAAACCCCGGCCGTGCTCGGGTATGCTGCCACAATATCGCCCAATGCGCTGTCCTGATGAATTGATTTCATTTTCATTCCTCCTATGCGTTGCGTGCTGTGTTGATGTTCTGCTATCAGCTTACGCGCACGGAGTTGACATTTCTGTGATCTGGATCAAATTTTGCTTTTTTACTCTGGTGCAGAATTGTGTAGGAGTGCATCCGGTTTCCTGATCTGTATGGTCTTGTTTCCGATGGATTTTATGATGCCGTCGCTCTCCAATTGGCTGAGCTTGCGTGACAGCGTTTCACGGGCAATACCAAGGTAATTGGCGATGCCCTCACGGCTGAGCGGCAGGCGCACAAAAATTCCGCCAGCCTGGCTGCGTCCATACTTATCAGAAAACTCCAGAAGTAATTGATTGATTCGTGCATCCAGATCTTGATTTCCGAATACTTTTTCCAGGCTGGCCAGCCGGCGGCTCAGTGCAGCGATGATCTGCAGCGCAATATCTGGATGATCCTGCAGAACGGCTTGAAAATCGGACCGATAGAGATGACACAGTTTGACATCCGTCAGGGCTTCGACATGGTAGGGTGTCACCTGGTCGTTGAAAAGGCCATGTTCACCGAAGAAATCTCCTTCAGTAAACAAGTAGACGATCTGCTCCTTGCCATCTTCCGCATAGCGGCAGGCCTTGAGCTTACCTGTATTGATAATGGTGATGCTGTCTGCCCTGGCGCCGGCAGCCATGATGATAGATCCTTTCGGATAATCCCGATGTACGATGTACAAGGCAATCTGCTCCAGATCCGGACGTGCCAGGCTGGAAAAGACGGGGATTTTCTGCATGCAAAGCTTGTCCAGGCACAGCTGGCAGTCATGACCGCAAGATTCTGCCAAAATGATCACCTCCTGCCCTTCTGATTATACCAGATGGGATAATTGCCGGCATGAATTTTGGTCATTATGCTAGTATAAAGGGAGCCATCTCATCATGAGATGGCTCCCTGTCTGATCACTATTTTTTCGGATGCAGGTATCTTGAGAACAACCTGGTCTTTATGACGCAGGACTATCATACTCATTGTGCCGGATGATTATTTTTTGATTTCAGCCGGTCTTTCTTCCGGAAGGATCAGATTGAGGATGATGCCGGTCAGCGCGGCCAGTGCCATGCCGGAGATGCTTGTCAGTTCAGTGATCTGGAAAACAGCGCCGCCCAGACCGAGTACGAGCATGACTGCGGCAATGATGACATTGCGTGTTTTGCTGAAGTCGACACGCGCTTCGGCGATAACGCGCAGACCATTGGCGGCGATGAAGCCGAACAGGATGATGCTGATACCGCCCATTACAGGAACCGGAATGGCAGAGATCAGATCTTTAACCGGCTTAATGAATGAAAGCAGGATAGCCGTAACGGCAGCGCCGCCGGTGACATAGACTGAACCGACCCGGGTCAGACCGACGACACCTGTGTTTTCACCATACGTCGTATTGGCGGGACCACCGATCATGCCGGCAACGAATGTTGCAAGTCCGTCACCGAGCAGGGTGCGGTCAAGTCCGGGATCCTGCAGGAAATCCTTCTTGCAGATCTGGCCCAGCACTGTATGGTCTCCGATGTGTTCGGCAATGGTGACGAAGGCCAGCGGCAGCATGGCGAGGGCGGCGGAGAAGTCAAGTCCGTAGAAAACAAACGGGCCACTGTCATTCAGCTTGCTGCCAAAGGGCAACATGATTTTCGGAGCTTCGATGATGCGGCCGGCTGCGATATCTTTACCGATGGCTACCAGGTTACCGATAACGAGGGTGTCGCCGCCCTGGTTGAAAATCAGGTCGATCAGGATGGCGGCGACAAAGCCGATGCCTATACCTGACACAATCGGAACGATCTTGAAAAAGCCTTTGGCATGAACAGCGATAAGGGCTGTCGCCAGCATGGCGATCAGGGCGACAACGATACTCTGGGGATTCATGACACCTTCAGACGATGGGATCAGGCCTGCCATGTCGACGGCAACACCGGCCAGGCCAAGACCGATAACAGCGATCATAGGGCCTACGACGATGGGTGGCAGGATTTTCTTGAGCCAGTTCTTACCGACCAGACGAATGATGATGGCAACAACGACATAGACCACACCAATGCACATCAGACCAGTTGCAGCGGCTGGAAAATTAAGGCTGCCTGAGAATTTGGGATCAGAAGCGGACAGGCCAAGCGCGGCGATGATGGCAGTGATGTAGGCAAAGGAGCTGCCCAGATAAACCGGGACGCGGGCGCCTGTGCAGATGATGTAGATCATGGTGCCGAGACCTGATGCCAAAAGTGCCGTATTGATGGGCAGGCCGGTCAGGATCGGGACCAGAACGGTTGCTCCGAACATGGCAAAGACATGCTGGAAACTGAGTATAATGCCTTTTCCGATGCCAGGTTTTTCGCGAATGCCGATGATCAGATTAGGGGTTTCGTCCATGGTGTGTCTCCTCCTCACATGAAAAAGCTTCCTGATACCTGAGGTTTCAGAAAGCGTTCGATCAGCATAAATCTTCAGATCCGTATCGGTCACAGTAACCTGATGGATCGGAAGCGATATGTCAGACTTTCTTGCCTCTCAGGACCAGTTTAAAGCCTTATTGCAATTACTGTATCACACCGGTCCGTCATCTGACAACCCGTAATTTAACAAATTTGTAATGATATTGTTTGTGCAATAAGCAAGTGCAGACTCACGTGCGGTGAGGATGCCTGATTGCATCCGGACAGGCTTGCCAGCAGGCGGCATCTGAAGGATAATGAGGGCTGTACATAGGATGCGCATGCAAAAAACGCCTGAACAGCGCCATCTGAAGAGAGCGCGACAGGTATACTGGACATGCCAGACTTGTTTTTGGAGGTTATGTTTGTGCCTGTTTTTCGTCGCATGCTGCATTACGCGGCGCCCTATCGAACCTACCTCATTCTGGCCGGCCTGTCCACGATTCTGATAACGGCCCTCAATCTGATCGCGCCCTGGCTGGTGCGCGATCTGACCAATATCTTGTTGGGCGATCTGGATGACCAGGCACTTCAGCTGATCGGTCGCATCGCTGTCATTCTCGGGCTAACTTACCTGGGACGGGCAGGCTTTCGTTTTATCAGCAACTACTATGCTCATGTTGGCGCCTGGCGCCTTGTTACAGATATGCGTGTTCGCGTCTACGACCATCTGCAGAAGCTTTCCCTCAGCTATTATCATGACAAACAGACCGGCCAGCTCATGAGCCGGGTTGTCAATGATACTGCTCAGCTGGAGACCCTTATAGCCCATGCCATCCCGGAACTGTTCACCAACCTGCTGATTCTGGCTGGTGTCGCCGTCCTTCTTTTTATCATCCAGCCGATGCTGGCCTTAATGACCCTGATCCCGATTCCGTTTTTGGCGGTCGGCAGTGTGTATTTCATGAAAAAAATCCGCCCTGATTTTCGCGCTGCACAGCAGTCGCTGGCTGAGCTGAATGCCGGTCTGCAAGACAACCTGTCCGGTATCAAAGAGATACAGGTTTTCAATCAGCAGCACCGTGAAGTCAGGCACATCGAGAAGACGGCTGTCAGCTGGCGTGATGCCATCCTGCGGGCCTTGAAAAAAAGCGCGATATTCCATCCTGGCATTGAATTGTTCAGCTCCATGGGAATGGTCATTGTTGTCGGCTTTGGCGGCTGGCTATCCTGGCAGGGACGCATGAACGTGGCTGACATTATTGCTTTCCTGATGTACCTGACGCTCTTTTATCAGCCGATCACCCACCTCGCCCGCGTCGCAGAAGATGTACAGACCGCACTGGCCGGAGCCGAACGCGTGCTCCAGGTCCTGGATTCGGAACCGGATGTGGCGGACCGTCCGGATGCCCGGACGATTGAACGCAGTGATGGTGCGGTCGAGTTTGACCATGTGGACTTTTCTTATCAGCAGGATATCGTCGTTCTCAAGGATGTTTCGTTTAAGGCCAGTCCCGGACAGATGGTGGCACTCGTCGGACCGACTGGTGTGGGTAAGACCACGATGATCAGTCTGCTGGCCCGCTTCTATGAGCCGACCGCCGGCCGAATTCTGATCGACGGTCACGATATTACAGAGCTGACCCTGCATTCGCTGCGTGAGCAGATCAGCATTGTCCTTCAGGACGTCTTTTTGTTTCATGGCACCGTCGAGGAAAACATCGCCTATGGCCTCGGCCAGGCGACGCATGAGGATGTGATCCGGGCTGCACAGATTGCCAGGGCGCACGATTTCATTATGGAACTGCCGCAAGAGTATCAGACACTGGTGGGAGAACGCGGCATTCGACTGTCAGGCGGACAGAAACAGCGCCTGGCCATTGCCCGTGCCGTTCTCAGGGACAAGCCGATCCTGATATTGGATGAAGCGACTGCTTCAGTCGACACCGAGACTGAGGCAGAAATCCAGCAAGCGATCCAGGCACTGGTCGGCAGCCGCACCATCCTCGTGATCGCACACCGACTGTCGACTGTTCGGCGTGCAGACCAGATATTAGTTCTGGAAAAGGGCCGGGTCATTGAGTCTGGCAATCACGTGCAATTACTGGCTCAAGGCGGTTTGTATGCGCGCCTGTATGGCGCTCAGCCGGCGCAGGCTACCGGATTTATGACTGACAATGAAAATGGCAACGGCAATGGCTTCAAAACAGCATCTGCTAAGAATTTAGGAACCTGAGATGCGACGGGCTTATTTTATAATCTTAACCCTCATCGTCTTTTTAAGCTGTCAGCTGGCGATACCGGCAGTCTCGGCTCAGAGTGACACGGTATCGGCAGAACAGTCCTTGACGGAGTCCTGGCCGTCGCTCAACGAGATCCAGGCATCAGCCTGGATTGTCTATGACCGCAGCACTGGAAAGGCCATTCTGGAGAAAAATGCGGATGCCGTCCTCTATCCGGCCAGCACGACCAAGATCATGACCGCTTTGCTGGTGCTGGAGAACTTGCCACTCGAGAGAATGGTCACGGCATCAGAAACGGCAGTTAAACTGGGCGCAGCATCGTCAAAAGTCGGGCTGGTG
>JAWSUP010000294.1:0-5583 GCA_033549405.1 Bacillota bacterium
CGCTCTTAACGCACCCGCGTGTCTGCCAGGTCGAACTCCTGCAGCATGAACGCCTTGATGATCCCGGGCTGGCGGCTCGCCTGCAGCAGCAGGTCGGCCCAGATGTCCGCATCCAGGCACGCCTGCTCTTCCTTGACGAATCGCAACAGGAACGATACCAGTTGATCGCAAAATACCGCAAAAGGAGCACCCCATGACCGATGTCAGCGCCAACTCGAACCCAAAACCAGGATATGGATACCATGAATCAGGCTATGCCCGGCAAGACGATCAGCAGGAAGGTCAGATATCAGAGACCACCGTCCTGATCCGTGTCGGATCCGACGGGCAACTGCCGATTTATGCGACGCCCGGTTCAGCCGGTTGTGACTTGATTGCCGCAGCGGACCTGGTCCTGCTGCCCGGAGAAACGCGTTTGCTGCCCCTGGATTTCGTGATGGCACTTGAACCAGGTGTCGAAGCCCAGATCCGGCCACGCAGCGGCCTGTCCCTGCGCACGTCCCTGCGTCTGCCCAACACACCGGGCACCATTGACAGTGACTACCGGGCGCCGGTCGGCGTTCTGGTCGAAAACACCTTCTCCCAGGCCGACTTGCCCATGCAGATCATCAGAAAACCGGAACTGGCTAAAGAACTGGCCGAACCGGACAGGCAACTGACCCTGATGCAGTATCTGCAAAGGCGATCAGCGGAAGTTGCGAATCGCGACATCGCAACCATTAACACAGACACATTGAACACCATTCAAACCGGCCTGCCGGAACTGGCCGGCCGAATTATCTACCTTGACGATCAGCAGAACCCCTATGGTACCCTTTATTTCAAGACTGGCGACCGCATCGCCCAGATGGTCTTCAGCCGCTGTATCAAAGCCAACTTCGTCCACAGCGATCAGCCTGAAGCTGTCGGCAAAGACCGTGGCGGCGGATTCGGGTCAACGGGCGTTTAGGGTAGGGGTGGTTGTTTCTAAACCAAAATGCAATAATGTCGTTTTGTTTTTACACCAATAAACTTCATATTGAGGGAAGGTATGGAGCTGACCCTTATCTTAAGACTATTTTTGACTGGGGTCGATTCCGTGAGTAAATATGCCAAAAAGCCATCTCATCGTGATTTTGACACCTGTATAGGATTTGCAATATGATCAATTCTGAACCATTATTGTAATGATTGAAATATCTGCATAATCCGTCACATCATAAAATGGGGGTTAGGGAAATGCAACAAAAAAGCATCTGGAATCCGATCGAGTTTGACCCTAAATGGAACGAAGTGAAAACGGATAAATTTGATAACATCTATCCCTCCTGGGAGAAAAGGCGAAAAGAACTGATTAAGCATCCGGATCAATACAGAAGTTTTATTGACCAATTGAAAAGAAAGCAAGCCATTGATACCGGTATAATTGAAAGGATGTACGACCTGAAAAAAGGTATAACAGAGACATTTGTCAGAGAAGGATTTGTAGATTCCTATCTACAGCATGGAGACACAGACATTGCCCCAAGTTTGCTGATGGATTACCTGCGGGACAATTTTTCAGCCATAGATTTTATATTCGATTTTGTCAAGAGTCGCCGAAAACTAAGCGTTGGTTGCATTAAAGAATTGCACAGCCTAATTACGCAGCATCAGTTTTCTGTAGATGCAATTGATCAGTTTGGCAATCATATTCAAGTGCCTTTGCTCAAGGGGCAGTATAAACAACATCCGAATAATCCAATGAGAGAAGGTATTGTTTATAACTATTGTCCTCCAGAGCAAGTTGACGCGCAGATGGACAGTCTGATTCTTCTGTTCAATGAAAATCTTAAGAAGGCGCATGTTCTGATTAAGGCAGCCTTCTTGCATCATGCTTTTGTTATGATACACCCATTTCAAGATGGAAATGGCCGTATCGCACGTTTGCTGGCAAGCTTTGTACTGATAAAAGAAGGATTATTTCCACTCTCAATTGATCGAGATGAAAGAACCAAATATATAGATGCATTAGAAAGTGCTGATAATCATGTCTATCAGCCAATCGTTGATGTGCTTATGCATAACCAGATTGCATCAATTGAGCGCTCTCTCAATTGGAAAACCGTAGAAGAAACGACTGGCTATACTGGCGTAGTGGATCTACTCAGCAAGAAGATATCTGAATATCGGGTCGTCACTACAGAACAGCAAAGCAAACGGATCCTTAGCAATATGCAGAAAATATTTACAATAATCAGTCACCAGATGGAACAATACAAAACGGAGTTAACACAAAAATTGAAAGCAAAAATTGATATCACATATTGTGAACCTGGCGACTCTCAATCGCACTACTATGCCAGGCAGATCATCGAGTATGCTAATCAGTTCGACTATTATGTTAATCTTTCGTTGAATAAATGCTGGGTAAGAATGTTCATTGAAATTGATGACAAAATAAAGTATCGGCTGGTGCTGTCGTTGCATCATTATGGATACGACAGCAACACGTATGCCATTGGCGCGTTTCTCTCCAAAGTGATCCAGGAGGCAGCAGATAATCAGATAGCAGATGAAATTCGAAGATCATATATGGATGTTCCGCTCGGAATACCACCACTGACAATGTCCACTGAAAAGAGAGTTTCCGAACTGACTTCATCCATTAGTCAGCAAATAGAGATTTCTGTAATGGCTGCTCTTGCGTATATTGCAAATGAGCTTTGAAAAGCAACTTTAGCGTCCATTAACTTGGTCCTTTGACGAATTTGGGTCCTTACCATATGTAGTATAACGCGATCTTTGCATGGATATTGACTTCTTACTCCATCGTGCTATTATAGTGACTAAAAGAACATAAACAGTCAAACGGTATGCGACATAAAACAGACAAACAGAGGTGAGATGGTATGCCGAAGTCTTTTTCTGATAGTGAACGGAGCTGGCTGAAAGACAGGCTGTTAAAGGAAGCGGAGGCGTGTCTTGCTTTGTACGGTATCCGCAAAACGACAGTGGATGAGCTCTGCAGGCGGGTCAACATCCCGAAGGGGACGTTTTATCTTTTCTATGCTTCCAAGGAACTGCTGTTCTTCGATGTCTTCTCTGCTTTGCACGATGCGTTTCAGCAGAAGCTGATGGCCGACATCGCCGTGCTGGATAACGGTGTCGATGCCGATCAATTAACAGACATTATCTACAGCCTGTATCAGTCACTGGACGGATCATATCTTCTGAAGCTTGCGACGAGCGGAGAGCTGGAGCTGCTGTTCAGGAAGCTCCCGCCGGAACTCAACAGACTGCACGCCGAGCAGGACGATTTCCGGGTGGATGAACTGGTTTCCAGGGTGCCCGGCATGAAAAAGGAAAATGTCCGGATCTACAGCGCGGCGCTCAGGGGGATCTTTATCACACTGTTGCACAAAAGGGAAGTGGGCGAGGATGTCTTTGACGAAGCCCTTCATATCATGATCCGCGGCGTCGTCGCCCAGATGTTTGCAGGACAAAAGCCATGATCAATGTACAGAACCTCAATTTCAGCTATACCAGAAAACCATTCATTGAGAACACGAGCTTTGCAGTCAGTACCGGTGAGATATTCGGCTTTCTCGGGCCTTCCGGTGCGGGAAAGAGCACGCTGCAGAAACTGCTGACCGGTCTTCTGACCAGTTACACGGGCAGTGTTTTAGTAAATGGTGAGGAGGCCGGGCGACACAGCAAAGGCTTTTATGAAAATATCGGCGTCGACTTTGAGTTTCCCAGCCTTTTTGAAAAGCTGACAGCCCGTGAAAACCTCAGGTTTTTCTCATCCCTCTACCAGAAGCATGGTGATGGCGACAGTCTGCTTGCGGGTGTCGGCCTCTTAAACGACGCAGACAAGAAGGTGTCTGACTACTCCAAGGGGATGAAAACAAGGCTGAACTTTATTAAGGCGCTGCTGCATGACCCGCAGCTGCTTTTTCTGGATGAGCCTACATCCGGGCTGGATCCGTCCAACGCCCGGGTTGTGAAAGACATCATTCTCCAGGAGAAGGCCAGGGGAAAAACCATCATCTTGACGACACACAACATGTACGATGCCACCGAACTCTGCGACCGCGTCGCATTTATTGTGGATGGCAAAATAAGAGCGCTCGATACACCGCGCAACCTGATCAGGCAAAGGAGTGGATCCAGTTTAACCTACACGTATCTGGAACAGGGGAGAGAAATCGAAACAAAAATCGCACTCCATGAAACCGCGGAAGACGAAACACTGCTGCGGCTGATCCGGGAGAACCGGCTCGTAACCATCCATTCGGGCGAGCCGACACTCAACGACGTTTTTGTCGCGCTCACCGGGAGGCAGCTGCAATGAGAATGGCGCAGTTGCTCCAGGGTGATATCAGGTTTCAGTACAAATACGGGTTCTACTTCATTTATCTGATTTTTTCTGCCCTCTATATCAGCCTGCTGTTTGCCTTTCCAGAAGCGTGGCGGGAAAAGGCCGCGATCCTCATGATTTTTACGGATCCATCGGCCATGGGTCTCTATTTCATGGGCGCCATCGTCCTCTTTGAAAAAAGCGAGCGCGTACTGGACAGTATCGCCGTTTCGCCGGTCAAGCCTGCAGAATATGTCCTCTCCAAGCTCGTGTCCATCGGGCTGATCGCGACGCTTGTGGCACTCGCTATCGGGTCAGCGGCCGGCGCGATCAATCATCCGTTCTATTTTGTCATCGGCGTGTTTCTCTGCTCCTGCCTGTTTTCGGCTGTAGGCCTGATTGTGGCCTGCAAAACAGCAACGCTCAACCAGTTCGTCATCGCGACCATCCCTGCGGAAATCCTGATCAACGTCCCGGCCGTCGCCTGGCTTTTCGGTTACCATAAGAGCTGGCTCATCGTTCATCCGGGTGTTTGCCTGATGCAGCTGCTATCAGGCGACGCAAACCTGGCGATTGCACTACTGATCCTGCTCTTGTGGACGGCGCTGTTTTATGTCCTGGCAGGCGCAGCGGTGACGAAGATGCTGAAGTCCGTGGGAGGTGTCAAGCTGTGAAACCACTTCTGAGCAGCTTTTATATGTTCATCCGGCAGATTGCCCGGGACAGCATGCTTTATGCGGTCTGCATCGCACCGCTCCTGGCAGCCGTATTTTTCCGATTCGGTGTTCCATACCTGGAAACCCTGCTGTGCGGCTATTTCGAACAATCATCCATACTCGCAGGCTACTATCTGCTGTTTGACCTGTTCCTGGCCATACTGACACCCTATATGTTTTGCTTTGCATCTGCCATGGTCATCCTCACGGAATATGATGAAAACATAACGGCCTACCTTGCCGTAACGCCGGTCGGCAAGCAGGGGTATATCCTGTCGCGTCTGGTGTTTCCGGCTGTCGTCTCATTTTTCATTTCCGTCCTGCTCATGAGTCTCTTTGCACTGACCGACTGGACGCTGCCGATGTTGCTGTCCGTTTGCCTGCTGACCAGTCTTCTCAGCGTCGCCGTGTCTCTGCTGCTAGTAGATCGTTCTGTAAATGAGTGGACTCATATAGCGGTCTCATCCATCTTATAGGTCCAGTGGTGAACTACTGGAGCGCGGTTGATTTCCTCGATGGCGAGCAAGATCCGGCGCTTCAGCTCCG
>JAWSUP010000295.1:0-5552 GCA_033549405.1 Bacillota bacterium
TGCCACGATCCTGGACAACTTGTCCATCCGAACCACCTGGATCTATGACAACTCCGGGCCAGAAATGCAGAATTTTGCCGCGATCGATCTGATGACCCAGAGCGAGAAACTGCTCACCCTGGAGACCTTCATCGAAACGGATCGCATGATTGTCGGTCTCCCGGAAATCCTCAACCAGTATGTTGTCGCGACGTTCGATGAACTGGGCGAATATATGGACATGGGCGGCGTCGATATCGGCACAGAAGGCTCGTTTTCGCGCCTGATGAGCATGACAGAGCTGGACTTGGGTATCGATCAGGCTGCCATGCAAAAATCGATGTTCAAGATCATCGACATCGTGCTCAAGCACATTGATTCGGTTGAATACGAAAAGAATCAAGTCCTCAAGGTCGGTACCGTAGCTGCCGAATACGACTTGTATACAGTCACGCTCAGCAGCGAAAATGCCCGCAAGATGGTTCTCGAACTGCTCGATCACCTGCGCTCTGACGAAGAAATTTACAACCTGATCAATAAGCTTTCATCGCTTGGCGCAATGGTTGATCCCTATGGCTCCGCTGATGTCAGCAAGACTTTTACTGAATACCAGGAAACGATCGATGAAGCAATTGCAGATCTGAAAGACGATGATGACGCTGAACCATTCACACTGGTCCAGAAAGTCTATGTCGATTCTGCAGACCAGGTATTTGGACGGGACCTGCAGTTTCTGGATGAAGATGACATGGTCGTCTGGCAGCTCAAATCATTGCACCCCGTGAGCGGCGACAAGGAAGCCTGGCTGATTTCTTATAAAGATGACTATGACTCGATGCAGGCTACAGCCCAGTATGCGATCAAAGATGATAAGAAGACGGGGACTGCTTCATTGGCGATGAGTGATGAAACGCTGCTGGAGATAACCTATACCGATTTTCATATGAAAACCATCGGATCAGACGAGTTTCCTCTGGGCCAGGCTTCAGTTTCGTTCGATGCAGGCACTGGCATGCCGGAAAAAGTAACTTTCGCCGGTCGAGAAGAGGGTGGCCGTTTCTGGATGGATCTGGGGCTGCCGGAATATGGATCGATTGGTATTGGTTACCGTGCGTTGAGTGGAGCAGATGTCAAAATTCCCAGTTACGATGAAAGTAGTATGGCAAGCATCTCAGATCCAGCTGCCTTGAATGGCCTTGTCAGCGAAACTGCAATGATCAAGATCATGGAGATTATGGAAAAGCTCGGTTTGTCCGACTATCTGTACCAATAGTCATGCTTGTCGTCAAAGACCTTTATAAAGCCTATAAAAACGAACCTGTTCTGAACGGAGTCTCATTTATTGTCCCAAAGGCCGATATTCTCGGTATTTATGGCAGTAACGGAGCTGGCAAGACAACATTACTGCACGTGCTGGCAGCCATTCTTCCGCCTGACAGCGGGACGGTCAGTCTGATGGGCGTCGACTATGATCAGCAGCGCCAATACCGCAGCATGATCGGTTTTGTCCCCCAGAACATTGCGTTGTCACCCCGCCTTTCTGTTCGTCAGAATCTCGATTTTTGGGCATCTATCCGTGGCTTTAAGGGGAAGGAACGCCGCCTTTGTGTCGAAGAGGCGGCTGAACTAGCCAATGTAACTGCATTCATGAACAAGTCGGTTGGCCGCTGTTCAGGGGGAATGGCCCGGCGCGCCAATCTGGCCGCCGGCATTATCGGTACACCGCCCCTGATCCTGCTTGATGAACCGACGGCCGGCCTTGACGAGGAAAATCGGGCATTGGTCTTAAGGACAGTTCAAACACTTCGGTACAAGGGCTGCATGGTCGTGATGGTCAATCACTATCGCCAGGAACTGGCCGGTATCTGTAATCAGATCATTCTGCTCAGAAATGGCCAGGCGGAAAAAGTAGATGACCCGACTCGGTAAACTGACATTTTTCTATATCAGGGAAAGCTGGAGCAGCCGCACGCTGGCGTTTCTGGTCATCATGGTCTTGTTGACCGGATTTGTCTTGTGGGGTGTGCCGGCCATGAACGATGGCGAGCAGCGTGTTTTTGACCGGATCAGCCTGTCGATTGTCGATGACGACCGCAGTTTGATCTCCCAGATCCTGATCGAACAGCTCTCTGATATCGGCATGATCGACGCCATTTTCCTGGATACGCTGACGCGGGCACAATCTCGCCTGGCTGCCAATGAAATCCTTCTGGTCATCGTCATTCCAGCAGGATTTTATGATCAGACGTCGCACGGCAGCGAACGAAGCCCGCTGAAAGTGCTGATCAATGAACGCATGCCTGCAGAGACCGCTATCTTTGTCCGGTTTCTCAACAACCTGGCCGACAGCATAGTGGCTGTCCAGTCTGCATATTACGCATTTGGCGAACAGGTTCGCCCACTTTATGATAACGAACAAAGCTATTACAGGCAGATGGATGCGACCTTCATCCAGTTGTTCCTCAAAATGCTCGGACGCAAATCATTTATCACCATTACTGGGGAATTTCAGCTGCATACAGTCAGCTTCGTTATCAGCGCACTGCTTTGCCTGTTGACGCTGCTGACCGCCCTCATGAATCTGCTCCAGGTGCAACAGGACAGGCGCAACAACCTGCCCGACCGGCTGCATGCTGCCGGTATTACCTGGTGGCAGCTGCTCCTGGCCAGGCAACTGGCCGGAGCCGTGTGGCTGGCTGCCGGCTTTGCACCGCTCCTATCCGGCTTGTTCCTCTTTGACAGACAAATGAACCGTATCCCGGTGATCGGCGCCGTTGTGCTGCTTTACTGGGTTGGATCTGCTCTTGGTCAGGCATGGGCCCAGGCTGGTACAATTGGTGAAGCGAAGGTTATGGGCGCCTGGCTCATCCTTTTTGTTATGCTGCTGCTGGGCGGCTGCATTTATCCGCTGGCACTACTGCCAGACCGGCTGCAGCTATTCAGCCGCCTGTCACCGGCCTACTGGGCTTTTTCGATGATCTACGGCGCTTATAACGGACATTCGCCGACTGGTATCTCCTGGCTGGCCTGGGCAATCATGATCGGCACATCGGTTTTTCTTGTCTGGCTCAGCTGCCTGCAGCAACCGCTCAGACGAAACCGTGAAAGCGGGAAAACCTTTATATGAGACGTTTTTTACTGCTATTGAAGTTGAAATTGATCGATATCCTGAACATGCGGACACTTATGATCATGGTCATGCTCCTGCCGCCACTGACCGGCCTGATCGCCGGCAGCGCCAACCAGGCCAATCGACAACCAGATATCCGCATCGCGATCATCGACGCAGATAATAGCGACGCCAGTCAGACACTATCCGACAGTCTCTCACAGAACGGCTGGCATATAGTCCTGGTGTCCGCAACCGAAGCGGAAAAGCTGTTGCTGCGGCAGGACATCGACGGCGTGCTGAGGATCGATCCTGGTTATGAAGCATCCCTGACAGACTTGAAGTCTTCCACTCTGTCATACACCCCCGCTGAAGGATCTCTGGTCACGACACTGGTCCGTGAAGCCATATCTGCCGTAATTCTGCCAGAGTACAGCCGGATCAATCTGCTTATCCGGCTGCAAGACCAGTATCGCGCAGCTAACCTGACTGTTCCGCCTGATCTTGCGGCGCGGTTTGAGCAGTCAATGGCGCGGTTTGCCCAGACAAAAGCGCGCCTGGACGTGACCTATATCGGCAAGGTCGATAACCGGCCGACCTTGACCTATGTCGTCAATGATTATTCTATGGAAGTGCTCTTCCTTTCCTTGTTTGCTGTCATGGGCATGATCGGCATCACAGATCACGCCATGCAGCGCCGCCTTGCGACAACCCGCAATGGGCTGCTCAGCGACTACCTTGTCTCGCTTGCAGCTCTACAGCTGATAGGCATGGTGCAGATCGTTCTGTATACCGCAGCGATGCAGATCGCCATGCAGACAGCACTGCCCGCAAGCGACATTTTGCTTCTTTTTGTATTCGTTTATCTCATGCTCGGCATCGGTCAGTTGCTTGCCCTTATCCACAAGGACCTGCGTGTTTATCTCGGTTTATTACTCCTGACTTTCAGCGCGATCGTCGGCGGCTGTTTCTTCCAGCTTCCGGAAAATATCCTTCGTCAGTTGGGGCAGTACGTCCCGCATGGCTGGATCCTCAGCACACTGAGGGGTTATCCTTCCTTATCACCGCTCATCCCGATTATGCTGAGCACACTGATGCTCGCCTTGGGCTATGCGACACGCGTTCACAGAATAAAACAAGCCGACCAGGCATGAATAAGGAATTAATTGCTCTCTTTCCCGAAGGATTGGCGAGTCTGGTCAATCCGAGAGGGAAAGCCATAGAGCAAGTTGTTTCTTAACATGCCAGGCATGAATAAGGAATTAATTGCTCTCTATCTGTCCGCAATATCTGCAATCGGCACGGCAAGATAGACTGTGGCATCTTGCGGACCGAACGCATATAATAAATGTATATTGACCAAGTCGAGGTGATTTTCATGACTAAATTTGAGCTTCCTTTTTCGATTGACTTAAGCGGTCGTACAGCGGTTGTGACCGGCGCCGGCGGTGTGCTGTGCAGCCAGTTCGCCCGTGCCCTGGCTGCCTGCGGCGCCAGAGTCGCCCTACTGGATTTGAATCTTGATGCTGCAGGCGCCGTTGCTGCTGAAATCAATGCCGGCGGCGGACAGGCCAAAGCCTATAAGACAAACGTGCTGGATAAAGAGGTCCTGGAGGGCGTCCATCAGCAGATCCTCACAGACTTTGGCCCCTGCGACCTGCTGATCAATGGCGCTGGTGGCAACCACCCGCGTGCGACAACATCCCAGGAGTATTACGATCCGGATCATGTCCCGGCCGATACGGTGACATTCTTCGATCTGGACAAGCAGGGGATATCCTTTGTATTTGAACTCAATTTCCTCGGCACTCTGCTGCCCACCCAGGTCTTCGCCCGCGAGATGGCCAATCGGCCGAACGCCGCCATTATCAACATCTCATCGATGAATGCCTTTACGCCGCTGACCAAGATTCCTGCCTACAGCGGCGCCAAAGCGGCCATCAGCAACCTGACCCAGTGGCTGGCCGTTCATTTCGCCAAGACAGGCATTCGGGTCAATGCCATCGCACCCGGTTTTTTTGCCACAGCACAAAACCAGAAGCTGCTGTTTACAGATGACGGCAAGCTGACAGCGCGCTCACTGAAAATTCTCGGCCAGACACCGATGGAGCGTTTCGGTGACAGCAAAGAGCTGATCGGCGCACTCCTTTTCCTGGCTTCTCCGGAAGCGGCCGGCTTCATCACCGGCATTGTCCTGCCGGTCGACGGCGGCTTCAGCGCCTACTCCGGCGTATAACGGACTTTCACCGTCAAGTGAAGCGCCATGCGTGGCGCACTGAAAAAGCCACCTGCTGATAATCATTTTATCAGCAGGTGGCTTTGTATCTGGAGGCACCATCCAGATTTGAACTGGAGATAAAGGTTTTGCAGACCTCTGCCTTACCCCTTGGCTATGGTGCCGTCTCTCTTGCAGCATGACCTGCAAGAGTGGCTGGAGCGGGATACGAGATTCGGACTCGCGACT
>JAWSUP010000296.1:0-5551 GCA_033549405.1 Bacillota bacterium
AGAGGACTGGGAAACCGCGCATTATCAGCCGGCAGCCCTGTATAACAGCAAGATTGCACCGCTCCTGTCTGTCGCGGTGCGCGGTGTGCTCTGGTACCAGGGTGAAAGCGATTACCAATATCCTGAATATTACAAATCTGCACTGCAAGCGCTGGTCAAAGACTGGAACCGTGTCTTTCGACCGGTGAACAAAAAGGGACTGGCCTTCCTGTTCGTGCAGCTGGCTCCCTATTATTACGGTCACAAGAGTTTCACGCGTCTGGCAGAATTCAACGAAATGCTGGTGTCCGTCCGGCATGCCTTGACCTGTCCAACAGCGCTTCTGCCAGTATACGATCTGCCGCTCGACTTTGCCGGAGCACCGGAAGACTGGCGGCATCCGATCCATCCCACGACCAAGCTACCGATCGGACAGCGCCTCGAGCAGATGGCTCTTGGACTTCTCTATCAGCGCAAAGCGCCGCATTCGGCGCCGGAGTGCACCGACATCGAAATTGTCGGCAACAAAATGCTGCTGTCCTTTGACCCGATCGGAGAAGGTCTGCGCCTTTCGGGAAGCGGTGACCGGTTGCGCGGTTTTTCCATCTGCGGCTCCGACCGGGTGTTCGTGGAAGCGCAGGCACGCATTCTCTACGGCGTGCGCGTGATGGTCTGGCACGACCAGATCAAGGATCCGCAGGCCGTAACTTATGCGTTTGCCGACATGAACCATGAAGCAAACCTGATCAGCCGCGATCACCTGCCGGTGGTTCCTTTTCGCTCAGATCGTTTCGCTTCACGCTATTGTCCGCCCACAGAGTGGACACATTGCGAATCACTGCAAGTCTGGTGCTGCCCGGACCAGGATGATGTCGCCAAGACAGGCTGGCTGCCCCGCTGGCGCGTCGAGCGGGGCCAGGGAGATCTGGTGGTCGAGCCGGCTAACAAAGCTGAAGGCGACGGATCATTTTTCCTGCGCTACGGGACAGACGCACACATGGAGGTTGGCCTGGAACCGCTGCTGCAGTATGCGTCGCTATTTCCGCCACTGGACCTGAGTGACTATGCAGCCGTCAGCCTGTCTCTTTTCAATACCGACCAGCATATGAAAGCAGTTCGACTGGCTGTGGCAGCCGGTGCGGACAAAGAGGCGCTCCTGGTGCTACCTGACCGTTTTGTGGTTATCCCGGCTCTGCGCTGGCAGCATTTCACTTTTTCGATCAAATCCCTGCCCGGGCGCAGCCAGACATATCGGCTGGTTCTGGTTTTTGAAGACAAAAAGAAAAAGGGTGAGCTGTATATCGATAAGATCAACCTGGTCCGGTTTGAACAAAGCATGGACCCTGCGAGGCAATAACGGATGAATCATCAAAAGAAGCATCAAAATCGAACCGTCACAGCGATGCCTGTACGATTGCCGGTCAAGATCGGCAGCCTTGTTGTACTTAGCCTTGTCTGTCTCCTGGCGGTATTGTCTGCTTGCCGAACAGTTCCTACCGGAACAACCGAAACTTCGCTGCCGACAGTTGTGACCATAGCGCCGACGGTCAGCCCTGATCCTGCTGTAACGACTAAACCGACCAGCCAGCCGACCAGTCCGGTTCAACACGAGTTGCTGCCGATCGAGGATTATGGCAGCTTCAGCAGCGGCCATAGCTTGCTATTGCCAGATGGTTTGTGGCTGGACACCGGGTCAGCCGGTAAAATCAGCCAGATTCGTGATCTTGTCGTCACATCAGAAGGCCAGGGGCGGCCCACGCTGTCCCGCCAGACAGAAAACAGACCCCTGCTGACATTGAACGGATGCGAATCGATCACTTTCCGTCAGGTGCGTTTCGGCTACGATCGTCCCGACTGGAGTGACCAGTCTGCAACAGGACCAATTCCCTTACTAGAGCTGAACGACTGTGTCAGCATCTACTTCGAAGAATGTGAATTTTTCGGTTCTTCCGGCAGCGCTCTTTTGATCAGTGGTTCAGAAAACATCATCTTGCAGAACTGCACTTTCTATAACAATGCCGGCGAACCGATCGAAACCGGCGATGCCTGGCTGCCCAGTCAGATTCGCTGTACAGATTGCCTCTTTGAAACCATCGGGAGCGGCTATCTCCCGCTCAATCTTCGCGACTCAAAATTTGACCGCTGTGAATGGATCGGTCGCCGGGGCTACCGCGTACCTGTCGCGGCTGCCAACAGCCGGGAAGCAGAAGAGGTCATCCGCCAGTATGGCAGTCAAACACTGCCGGGGCTGCTGACAGGTGTTCTGGCAGCACGCGTCGCTTACCACAGCGATGCGAACCAGGCAATCGTCTGCCAGAATAACAATTTTACAAGCGGAGAGGTCTTCAATTTGTTCAGCCAGATGGAGCAAAACCTGCCGGACATGCTGCCGGCTGGCACGATCAGCTGGGCCCTGTCCGGACAAAAAGATGAAGAAGCAGCGCCTGGGCAGGCCCTGGATCCAACACTCGGTCTGCGCCTGTCGATCCGGACACAAATCGATGAAGTTGTCGCCGAACCGCAGATCAGTGCCGCTGCAACGCCCGGATCGGCAGAACCGACAGAAACAACCGGCCCGACAGAACCGACAGAAACGGCCGCTCCTGCCAAAATATACGACATGGATCGACTGCTTGTAGATCTGGCGCCGCTCAGCAGCCTGGCAGACCATCTGGATCCGTTGATCACCGGCAATATCCAAGTTGACATGAGTGACCAGTTTAAGCAGAAACTGCTGACTTTGACTGTTCCTGTTGACAAGCTCGACAGTTGGATCGATCCGGCTGATCCCGACCGGTTGCTGACACAGGGCAATATTACCGTTTACCACCCCGATCTGGCGCCAGCAGTTTTTTGCCAGAGGGACAGTGCCGGATATTTTACGGCCGGCCACCTGGACAGATTATTGCGTGAAGCGCTGTGCATTAGCCAGTCACCCATGATCCTTTATCCGGAAACAGGCGCCTGCTTTATCGAAAACAAGCTGAATTACCTGGGGACACTGATGACAGCGACAGCTGCATTGCATCAGTATACCGTCCAGATCGAGCTTACGGTCGCACAACCGGCAGGTTCTGCCCCCAGTTTTCTGAACCTGAACGTTGCATCGATCATAATTCACGCTGATAACGCCGCCAGGCTGTTGCTTGATCCATCCGGCCAGCCGGCTGTTCCGTTTCAACTGGCGGATACAGAGACTTGTGATGTGCTTATGTCGGTGCTGCAAGAGCCCATCCTGGTTGACGGAGAAGGCGCAGGCCAGATCCGGCTCCAGACTTTGGATGCTTTCACAGATGATATAGAAGTTGGCATGCCGATCTTTGTCCTGGCGCAAGACCCAGAGAGAATCAAGGTGCGAACAGTTCTCTACGATGACCAGTGCAAGCCAAACCTGGTCGATCTGACTCTGGAATACACAGGCGATCAATGGCAGCTCACGAACCAGACGATTCCGGACAACCCCTGAATGCAAATGACCCCCTAAGCGCAGGATCTGCAGTCCAGATAAAGGTAAAATGATTCAAAAGAGGGCAAGGAGAAATAACGTGAATATTCTGTACCTGCATGCACATGACATGGGACGTTACAACAGTCTGTATGGCCACGCCATCCAGACACCCAACCTGGAGACAGTGGCACGTAACGGAACGCTGTTCACCAATGCCTATTGTGCTGGTCCGACTTGTTCGCCCAGCCGCGGCGCGCTGCTGACAGGGATGCACCCGCACAGCAATGGTCTGATCGGGTTGGCGCATCGCGGATTTAGCCTCAGTGACCGTTCGCGTCATCTGGCAGCATGGCTGCGCCAGAACGGCTATCACACAGCCCTCTCCGGAATTCAACATGAAGACAAGGACGCCTGGTCCCTGGGCTACAGCGAAGTACTGACCGGCAAAGCAGAAGATGCGACTGTAAAAGGCGGAGCCGGTCGGGATCAGGCCACAGCCCTTGCAGCAGCAGCATTTTTGCAGAGTCGTAGCAGCGGACAGAAGAGTCCCTTTTTCCTGTCGGTCGGTTTTTTCTTACCGCACCGCCCCTATCTGCCGCATCAGACGGTCAATCCGGATCATGTCTGCGTTCCGCATTGTCTGCCGAACAACCGTCAGACACGAGAGGATTTTGCCGATTATGTCGAAAGTGTCCAGCAGATGGACCACTCAGCCGGTATTGTTCTGGATGCGCTGAAGAAATCCGGCCATTGGCAGGATACCGTGATCATCCTGACGACGGATCACGGTATCGCTTTCCCCCATATGAAATGCAATCTCTACGACACCGGCATCGGTGTGACGCTGGCACTGCGCATCCCGGGGCAGGAGATGCCGCGCCTGTGTGATGCACTGGTATCACATGTCGACCTGTTTCCCACGATCTGTGATGCGATCTGCCTGGAAGCGCCCGATTGGCTGCAAGGCCGCTCGCTCATGCCGCTTTTGTCTGGTACAGAAAGCATCCGCAGTGAAATTTTCTCCGAAGTGACATACCATGCGGCCTATGAACCGATGCGCTGCATCCGGACGATGCGCTACAAGCTGATCGTGCGCTATGATGCAGACTTTATCAAATATGTTCTGCCCAACATCGACAATGGGTTATCTAAACGATTCCTGCTGGTCAGCGGCATCGGCGATGTCATCCGCAGCCGAACCGAATTGTATGATCTGCACCTGGATCCGGCAGAGCGCCACAACCTGGTCGGACAGTCGGATTATGCCGTCATCCAGGAGCAATTACAGAACCGGCTGACAACATTCCTCAAGGAGACGAACGATCCTATTCTCAAGGGGCCTGTTGCCAAACCGAAGGGCGCCATCGTCAATCAGAAGACCGGCATCCATCCGGAAGACGAAAACTACGAGAAATAGTCGGTTTCATGGCATGAAAGGGCAGGCAATTTTCGCGTTCTTCTTGCATTTTCCCCGCGCAGCAGGTATGATTGAGCTAATCTTTCTGTGCAGAAGGGGAGGAGTACATCGTCAGTCAGGCTGACAGAGAGCAGGATTCACAGGCTGCAAGATCCTGCCGGCCCAAAAGATGGAAGGTCGCCCCGGAGCAGAAACGCATGGCCGCGTCAAGGCCGAAGAGTGCCCGCCAGATGGCGGGAAGACTGGTGGTACCACGGAAGGTCAGCTTTCGTCCAGTTACTGGATGGAGGCTTTTTTATTGGCCAGAGAAAGATCGGCCGACAAGACGGGAGTGGACTGGTTATGAATGAGACATTAGAACTGATCGCACGCATTCTGGGTTTTGTCATCGCTGCTGCAGGCCTTGCAGTGGTTTACTCCGCCCCTAAAATCGTGGATAAACGTGGTCTGGCGAAGCACAAATCGATACCGCAGGACATGGATGAAAAGATGACACCGGAAGAAAAAGACAAGTACCGGCGTGATATGGCTGTGCTTGATGTCAAGTTGCGCGGCCTCCTGATCGCAGCCCCAGGATTCGTCCTGATCCTGATCGGTTTTCGTTAAGGCTGCAGAAAATATAATAATCATGACAACAGCCCGACAGGACATCAGAATAATATAGAGGCAGAAATGAAGCACAAACAGATATATAACAGGAGGACACC
>JAWSUP010000297.1:0-5523 GCA_033549405.1 Bacillota bacterium
GCAGTTTACTACAGCCGCAGGCGTTTCAGGGACTACAGGTCGAAAGACCGGTTAAACAGCCATTATACAATATCCGAACGGGAGAAGATCGATGGTCAGCTGGCCGTTGCCGCTTGTGCAGTCTGCGCCGCGATCAACGATGAAGTTATTATTGCCGATGCTGTCCGCTGCGTACTCCAGGATGACCCTGAGGGGCAGATCACGGATATTGATCGCGATGAGCAACTGCTGTTCAGCCGACTTGCGTGTGAAGGCAAGGACCTGCCCGGGCGCATTGTGTGACAGCCATTGAACCGATCCGGATGTCAAAGCGGGCTGGCCATGACGCAAGGCGGTGAGGTTGCGGATAAATGCTAGGCGACTGATGCCAGTGTCGGTCAGAATTTGCGACCAGTTTACGGTCAGTGATTTGCCATAGAAGCGGTTGCCATAAATGCTGTGCCGGTTGGTGTCGGTTGCTTCATAGCCGTTGTAAAGAAACGGGATGCCGTCGAGGGTGAAATTGACAAGTAGCGCCGCTTCAACCGCTTTGCTGCCGATGACGCTTTCGATACGCTGCTCATAGGAGTCATTGGCGATGTCATGGCTGTCCAGGGCTTTGAGGCTCAATCCGCCTGCAGGCAGTTTTTCATGCAGTTCCTGCCAATAGGCGACAAGATCTGTTGCTGGCGCTTCGCCTTTAAAAACTTTAAGCAGCATCGAACTCCATTTGAAATCATAATTGATGTCAAATGCGGTTAGAAGATACTCCGGCCTGGTACCTTCATTGAGCAAAATAATGTCCGGTCTGATCGTCTCAAGGCGCTGGCGGCCTGTTTCCCAGAAGTCCAGGGGACAGCCGTCACCGACATCGCAACGATAGCCGTCTACATCGAATTTTTGGACGAAATATTCCATGTTCTGCCACAGGTATTCGCGCAGTGTCGACGCGTCAAAATTCATAAGTGGGAAGTTCCAGGGACCATACAGGACATCGCCGCTCTCTGTCCTCTTGACAAATTCCGGATGCTCATCGATGAAAACGGCTTTTGGCCCGCAATGCAGATAAACCAGGTCAAGCATGACCTTGAGACCCAGCCTGTGTGCCTTATGGACAAAAAACAAAAGGTCCGCATCTGAACCATATTCAGGATCAATCGCAAAGAAGTCCTTGATCCGATAGGGATTCTGGGGATTACCCAGCCCGCTGGCAACCTGCCTTTTACTCCAGTATTCTGGTCTGTCGTCATCATCGGAGAGGGCGACAGGACAGAGATAGACGATATCAACCCCCAGTTCCGCCAGGTGATCAAGCAACCTGGATGCTGCCTGAAGCGTTCCCTGGGGTGTAAAGGAGCGCAAAAAAAGCTGATAAATAACTGATTTTTTAAGAAAGTCGGGTGATGTTCGCGCGTTTTGCATCAAGATGATCACTTCCCATCCGGTTTACTGCCAAGTTCACAGTAACACGATTGACCGGCTCAGACAAGAGGACGACAAATCTTGCAGGATGCATCAACGCGCTTCTCAGATCAGCCTTGGGGCCCAGCCCAGGTTGACTTGCCGGCACACCTCAGATAGACTTGATTCTGACAGATCTTGAGGAAGGGAGCGTGCAACATGGCAGGTCAACCCAGGCAAAGGTCATCGAGCCTGATCAACGGCGCGTGTTATCTGACGATGGGCCTCTTAGGTGTTTACCTGGCTGTCTACCAGAGCGTCGTCGGGGACATATCAGCAGATTTTCGCCTGAGTGCCGGTCTGACCGGCCTGATGATCTCGTTTCATTTTCTCGGTTCATTTCTTCTGCCCATCCTGCTGGGTGAAATGGGTGACCACATCGGCACACGCCCGATCGTACTCTTTGCTTTCCTGATGCTCATCAGCGGTTTGTCTCTGGTTGTGCTCAGCCGGGCGCCGCTTTTATTTTTAGTGGCCACTTTACTGATCGGTGGCGGATTCGCCGTAGTTGAAGGTCTTTTAACTGGATTATTGGCGGTAGCAAATCCTAGACGGGTCAATTCAGTCATGAACATTTCTCAGATGTTTTTCTGTCTGGGCGCTGTCGCCGGACCATTTGTGGCCTGGGGTCTTAAAACCGCCGGTTTGGGCTGGCGCAGCAATTATGTGCTGCTGCTGGTCTTGTTCATAATCTGTCTGATCTGGATTGAACGTCAACAGCTTCCGCCATACCAGACTGCACCGATCAAGGGTCTGTATCTGAAGCAGTTGCTGCAAGACCGGATCTTTATTGTATTATTGATTTCCATCTTCCTCTATGTCGGCATTGAAGAAGGCGCCGCTTTCTGGGTGACCGGGTATATCGATGTGACTGTCCGGACAACCATCCCCAGTGGGTTTTTCCTTGCTTCCTATTGGCTTGGCATGGCTGTCGGCCGCTGGCTGTTCAGTTACCTGCGCAAGAATTTCAACACCTTGCTGGTTACCGGTCTTACCTTTTCAGGGCTGTTTATCTGCCTCTTTCTGGTAATGAACCAGGCAGGCTGGAGCCTTTTATGGCTGTTCATGGTAGGATTTGGTTTTGCACCGGCCTGGCCGGTTCTGATGATGAACGCCACGATTCGAGGCAAAAACGCTACCAATACAGCTATGGGTTCCATGATGGCCCTGGGCGCAGCCGGAGGAATGGCGGTTCCATTTGCGTTGGGACAACTCGTTGACAGGACGGGAATGGAACGGGCCATGATTTTGCTGATCGTTCTTCTGGTTGCCCTGGTTGGCTTGCTGCTCGCGTCACAGATTCACAAGAAGCTGTCGACAGAAATATAACGAAGGAATGTTACCGTATACCGCAAGAAGGAAGGTGAAAACGATGACGAAGCTCATGATCCCTGGCCCAACTGAAGTCAGCCAGGCAGTCCTGGATAAAATGGCGTTGCCGATCCGGCATCACTATGGTTCTGCATTTGTCGATCTGTATTTTACAGTTGTCGGGAAACTGCAGCAGGTGTTTCAAACCGAAAACGAATTGTTCGTTCTGGCAGCAACTTCATCAGCGGCAATGGAGACTGCCCTTGCGCACGCCGCAGAACCGGGGGATGCCGTCTTGATTTGCAAAAGCGGCTTTTTCGGCGAACGCTTTGAGGAAATGGCCCGCTGCCTGGGTTGTCAGGTTATCACCGTAGACAATCCCTACGGACAGCCGACCGATGCGCAGGCTGTTGCGGCCACACTGGAACAGCATCCCGAAATCAAAGCCCTGGCCATCGTCCATAACGAATCATCGACTGCCGTCGAAACCGGCCTCAGCGAAATTCTGGCCATGACCAGGCAAAAGGGCATCCTGTCAATCGTCGACGCTGTATCTAGTATGGGCGGCGTCAACGTTCCGACAGACGAACTGGCTATCGATTTTTGCATCTCCGGCAGTCAGAAATGTTTTGCAGCGCCGGCAGGCCTGAGTTTTCTCAGCGTCAGTCCAAAAGCCTGGCAGGCCATAGCTGCCCGCAAACAGCCGGTTCGATCCTGGTACCTAAATCTTGAAATTCTGAAAACATACCGGGAAAAGTGGCATGACTGGCATCCGCAGGGGCCAAACACCGCTCCGGTCTCATTGTACCTTGCCCTGAATCAGTCTCTGGATGAGATCCTTGCTGAAGGGCTTGCAGTCCGATATGAAAGGCATATCCGGGTGCGGGACGCATTCCGGGCTGGTATTCGCGCCATGGGACTTGAGCTTTTTGCTCCGGACCAGTGTGCCAGCAAGACGTTAACCTCAGTCTGCCTCCCGGACAAAATCGACGGATCTGTCCTGATGGATCAGATCCTGGTTCGCCACGATATTCTGCTGGCCGGCGGTATCGGACCACTGGCCAAGAAGATGATCCGGGTCGGGCATATGGCCAACACAGCAACCGACACATATCTTGTGCCGACGATCCAGGCTCTGGAAACCGAGCTTGCGGCCATGGGAGCTGATATTACGACAGGCGCCGCCACAAATGTTTTTTGCAAGCAATATATAGGCACTTGAATGGAACGGCCTGATGACCATGTAATGCTTAACAATCCCAAAGCATAACGAATGGTAATATTCTGAAAGGATAATTTCATGAAAATTTTCTTTTCTCACAGGGTGCAGGGCGACATAGATGATCTGCTATTACCAGATTGCGAAATCATCATAAATCCATACGAGCGGACACTGACGCCGGACGAAGTGAAACCTCTACTGGCTGATATGGATGGCATACTCTGGGCTTCTGGCAAGATGGACCGGTCAATCATGGACGCAGCACCAAAACTTAAGGTCATCTGCTGTTATGGCGCCGGCAGCGACCACATTGACGTCACCCATGCGACTGAAAGAGGCATTGTTGTCGCCAATCTGCCCGACCACGTTACGGAAAGTACTGCAGAACTGACTTGGGCGCTGATACTGGCTGCCGCGCGCAGGATAACGGAAGCGGACCGGTTTGTCAGGCAGCAGGATAAATATGAATGGTCGCTGCGGCTCATGGTCGGCACGCATCTGTGCGGCAAGCAACTGGGCATCATCGGTATGGGCCGGATCGGCCAGGCTGTCGCCCGGCGGGCACAGGCCTTTGCCATGTCTGTCGCATATTACAGCAGAACAGCAAAACCCGATGTCGAAAAGTCTTTGGCTGCCCGACCGATGGACCTGGAAACCCTTCTGTCTACTTCGGATGTCATCTCTGTTCATGTCCCGCTGACACCGGAAACAAGGCATCTGATCAGTGAAAAAGAATTGGCGCTGATGAAACCGGGAGCGATCCTGATCAATGCGGCGAGAGGTTCGATCGTGGATCAGGCAGCCTTGATCCAGACCCTTGCCCAAAATAAGATAAGGGCGGCAGGTCTGGATGTCTACGAACAAGAGCCTTTTGTGCCTCAGGTTCTGCGGGAAATGGACCAGGTGGTATTGGCACCCCACATCGGGTCGGCCACAAACGAATCGCGCAGTGCCATGACCAGGGCAGCACTCGAAAACATCCTGCTGGTTTTGCAGGATAAGCGACCGGCGTCTGTTGTCAATCCGGAAGTGTACGCTTCCTGATAACATGGAAAAAGAGGTGTCGTCTGTGATCATGAAGCAGGAGCTGTATGCGGCCATCAGGCGATCAGGCCGTGCCATTATCGATCTGGGCGAGCGGATCTACCGCAATCCGGAGACCGGCTTCAAAGAATACGGTACGGCCAGGATTGTAACGGAAGCTTTCGCCGGTTTGCCATTGACACAGCAAAAGTTCACCGACATACCTGGACTGAAGCTGACACTCGACACGGGGCGGCCGGGTCCAGGCGTAGCCATTTTGGGTGAATTGGATGCCGTAACCTGTCCCAGCCATGCCGATGCAAATCCAGAGACAGGCGCTGTCCATGCCTGTGGCCACAACATCCAGATTGCTGCCATGTATGGCGCCGCCATCGGTCTGCTCCAAAGCGGCATCATTGACCAGCTGTGCGGCCGGATTCATTTTCTGGCTGTCCCGGCAGAAGAGTATATCGAGATTGCCTTTCGCAAACAATTGATAAATAGCGGCACCTTGTCATTTCTTGGCG
>JAWSUP010000298.1:0-5511 GCA_033549405.1 Bacillota bacterium
CGTTTTCGGCGGCTTTGGCAGAAATGTGTTCAATCCGGCCCTGGTCGGACGCTGTTTCATCTATATCTCGTTTCCTTCATATCTGACTATTCGCTGGTCAGCACCATTTACCGGATTTCCCGGCGGTCTGATCCGTTACGACGGTGGACTGGATGCCATTGCATCTGCGACACCCATGATCGCCCAGCGGGCAGGAACTGGAACTGCCGGTTACCTGCAGCTCTTGCTGGGCAATATAGCAGGTTCCATGGGGGAAACCAGCGCCATTCTGATTTTGCTGGCAGCCATTTACCTGATCGTGACCAAAACTGCCTCCTGGAAGATCATGCTTTCTTGTGCCGGCGCATTTCTATTACTCAATACTGTCTTGTACCTGACCGGCATCATCCAGCCAGACCCGCTTTTTTCCGTGCTGTCAGGCGGGTTTCTCTTTGCGGCGGTCTTCATGGCGACCGATCCTGTATCGGCGCCAACCCAGGACAAAGCCAGGATCATCTACGGGATCCTGATTGGACTGATTGCCGTCGTGATTCGCCAATATTCCCTGTTTACTGAAGGTATCATGTTTGCCATCCTGGTCGCCAATGTCTTTGCGCCGTTGATCGATCGCCAGGTCAGGCAGCTGACCGAGCGGAAGAAGGTGACGGCATGAAGAACGGCTATATCTACACGCTCATTTTCATCCTGGTGCTCAGCGCCGCTTTTGGCGGTTTGCTGGCCGGCGCCAACGCCTGGTTGCGGCCAAAGATAGATGAAAATGCACTTGTGGCAGAGAAGCGGTCTGTCCTTTATGCCTTCGGGCTGGATGACAGCGGAACACCCCAGGCCATTTCCGAACGCTTTGAAAATCTTGTCCGTGAGGAGACCATTGATGACCTCGATGTCTATGCCTGGCTGGAAAACGGCCAGGTAGCCGGTTATGCCGTGCCATTTTCCGGAGCCGGCCTCTGGGGCACGATCCGCGGCTATCTGGCTGTATCGGCTGATTTAGAAACAGTTCTGGGTTTAACGTTTGTTGAGCAGAACGAAACCCCCGGTCTGGGCGGGCGCATCGATGAGCCCGACTACAAGGAACAGTTCAGAAACCTTAGTATTGATCTGCAGCGTGGGTTTGCCTACGGATCTGACGGAGACGGGCAGATCGACGCCATAACCGGAGCGACTTCAACGTCACGCGCTGTTTTGCAGATTCTCAACAATCTGTTGTTTCAGACCCTGACAGAGTGGGAGGTGTCCTGATGGCAGAAACAGTCAAGCAGCTGGTCAAACGCAATCTCTGGTGGGAAAACCAGGTTGTTCGCCAGATTCTGGGTATCTGTTCCAGTCTGGCCGTAACCAACCTGATGACTAATTCCCTGGTCATGGGCATGGGCCTGACCTTTGTCACGGCATTATCCGGTCTGACATTGTCCCTGCTGCGCAACGCCATTCCCAGGCGCATCCGCATGATTGTACAGACGCTCGTCATCGCCGCCTATGTAATCCTGGTAGACCTTTTCATCAAAGCCATGTTGCCGGATATCAGTAAAGCATTGGGACCTTATGTCGCCCTGATCATCACCAATTGCATCATCATGGGGCGCGCCGAAGCCTTTGCCCAGAAAAACCCGCCGATAACCTCAATGCTTGACGGCTTTTTTGCTGGAATCGGCTATACTCTGGTTCTCCTGATTATAGCCCTGGTCCGGGAAACACTTGGTTTTGGCACCTTGTTCGGCTATCCTGTCAATTTCCTCAAGATCGACCCATGGACCATCATGGTAATGCCGCCAGCCGCCTTTTTTCTGATAGGTGTCCTGATCTGGGTCGCATCCAACCTGCAGAACCGGAAAAAGCCTGCACCAGATGCCAAAACGGCCAAGCGCTGAGAGAGGAGGCCATCGAAATGCCTGACAGTCCAGCCATCAGCCCGATCGTAATCTTTTTTGCTTCGATCCTGACAAGCAACATGATCTTGTCCAATTTTCTGGGCATGTGCTCTTTCATATCTGTCTCAAACGAATACAAAACGGCATCCGGCCTGGGCAAAGCCGTTTCACTGGTCATGGTTGTAACAATGGCCATCAACTACGCGATCTACCACCTGGTGGTCCTGCCGCTCGGTCTGGAATATGTCCAGTACATCGTCTACATCATAGTTATCGCAGCCTCCGTCCAGATTATTGAAATGGCCATGGACCGCTTTCTGCCTGACCTTTACATGAAACTGGGCATCTTCTTGCCCTTGATTACAGTTAACTGCGCGATCCTGGGTATTACGCTCTTCATGGTCATCCGCCATTACACCTTTGTGCAGGCGCTGCTCTTTGCAGTCGGCAGCGGACTTGGCTGGTGGCTGGCGATCAACGCCCTGGCTGCAATCCGGGAGAAAATAGCCCGTAACAAACTGCCACGCGGTCTGGCTGGTCCAGGGATCGCCTTCATCATCACCGGACTGATGGCACTGGCCTTTGTCGGGTTTTCCGGGATTTTCAGCGTGCAATAAGGGCTTGTTAAGAAATTAGCTGATACTGAAACAGGAGCAAGCAATATGACGATACTGACAACCATCCTGAGCATATCCCTGATTTCTGTCGCCTTGTCGGCGATCATCATCGTCGCAGAAATGCTGCTCAATAATTATGGCGATTGCAGGATCGATATTAATAACGGCGAGCGCACACTTGAGGTAAAAGGTGGCGATTCTCTGTTGTCGACACTGTCCGGACAGGGGATCTTTATCCCGTCTGCCTGCGGAGGCAAGGCTACCTGCGGCCTCTGCAAGGTGCAAGTCCTGGACGGCGTCGGGCCGCTGCTGCCGACGGAAGAACCGTACCTCAATGCCGATGAACGAAAAGCCGACTATCGCCTGTCCTGTCAGGTCAAAGTCAAGCAGAATCTGAAGATACTCATCCCTGAAGAGCTGTTCAATATCCGTGAATTTAAAACAAAGATCAGCAAGATCGACCAGTTGACCCACGACATCAAAGGATTCCGGTTAGATCTTGTGGAGCCGGACACCATTAGTTTCAAAGCCGGCCAGTACGTTCAACTCTACACCCGACCTTATGGAAAAGTGAAGGAAAAAGTGTTTCGCGCGTATTCGATGGCGTCTGTTCCATCAGACAATAAGGCGGTCGAATTGATTGTCCGTCAGGTTCCGCAAGGCATCTGTACAACTTATGTTCTCCAGGAGTTAAAGGTTGGCGATGAAGTCAAGATCAGCGGTCCCTATGGCGATTTCTATCTGCGCGGCCAAAGTGATGAACTTATTTTCATCGCCGGCGGATCGGGCCTGGCGCCAATCCGGTCACTGATTCTGGATATTCTGGAAAAACAGCAACCCTACAAAATGACCTTTTTTTTCGGCGCTGTTACCCGGCGCGACCTCTACTACCTGGATTTTTTCGCTGATCTTGATGAGAAGCATGAACAATTCCGCTTTATACCAGCTCTGTCTAAACCTGATCCAGCTGACAACTGGCAGGGTGAAGTCGGGTTGATCACCGAAGTCGTCAACCGTCACCTGGAAGATGGTCAGAATAAGGAAGCCTATCTGTGTGGCAGTCCGGGTATGGTTCAGGCTTGTCTTGACGTTCTGGATAAAAAAGGTATTTCTGAAGACCATATTTATTTTGATAAATTCTAAAGCTGCCTGGAGCCGGATGGAGGGAGATGCACATGAAACAGACTCCTGAACAAAAAAGTATTGAAGCAAATCTGCAGCCGGGTACAATATCTGCTGATGGATTTCTGGGTGACGATACGCGCAATCTGACCGATATCATTCGTGCCGACCAAGCAATCGTCAACCGCCTGTCGCTCAGCCACCAGACTATTGCGGCCCGTTTACGCGAACTGACAGCAAAAGGCAGAAATGGTCTTGGCAGACCGGTTCTGGTCGATGATCACCTGGAAATTATTGTTGAAGACTACATGGGCTCGATACCCTGTCCTTTTCGCGACTACACCCATTTTAGCAAGCAACTGACAACCTGCAAAGATAAAAACAGCGGACGATCCATCCGCTGGACCGACCTGAACATTCATATGATCGAAGTGCACGGCTTCTATGAAGGCCGCGGTTCGCCCTTCAGAGTTGAGCCGGCCGATGTCGGCGAGATCCTGTTTCAGGCGTTTTAAACAACAGGATTGCAGGTTCCTGTTTAGGCATATAAGCAGAAAAGAGCCGATGCGCAAGACTTCTTATCTTGTACACCGGCTATTTATCACATTCACAACGGATAATAACAAAAAAGTGACGTTATTACCTGCGTTTTGAATGGCCTTTTTTCTGCTTTTTATCACGGCCGGCAAAGAGGCTCACCACGACCATGACCTGACTGATGATATCCACAAGAGATCCCAGAACGCTGCTGCTGCGCGTTTCTTTAGCCGGGCGGAAGAAGGATGAAATGCCTTCGCCAACTGACTGTGCAGCGCCGCCGATTGCTTCGACGCCGACACGTACGGTCCCTGTCATCGTTTGCACATCATCAAGCATGGCCGGAACCGATTCTTTGGCAGAAACGGTCAATACAGAAACATCGCCGGCTACTCCGTCCAGCTTTTTGATGAGATCGGGCAATTGGTCAACGGTCTTGGTGACCGGTTCATCGATACTGCTGACGAGTTTGTTGACTTTCTTCATCATCCCTGCCAGTCTTGCCAGCAAGATGATGAGGAAAATCCCAAATACAATGCCGACAAGCACCAGTAGGCCAAGCAAAAGATCCATGATATCAATGGTTATTGTCGTCGACAATGCTGTCATTCCAAACAAGGCAATCCCTCATTTCTCCAATTTATGGCATCATCAGCTAATAAAAGATTGATTGACAAGCATTCGGATGATTTGAAGCATCAGCCGTGCATGAATGAGAATCAATCATATCTGACGATGCCTGTCTGACTCAACAGGCTGTCTTTTTGGCTGCCGGAACCGTCAGTACGCAGTCTTTGCTTCTTCTGCCGCTTCGTCAACAACATCCTCGGCGGCTTCGACAGCAGCTTTCGCTGCGTGCTTGCCTGTTTTTATGTGCGTTTTAATTTCTTCAATCTTCTCTTTGGCTACTTCAACCTTATCTTTGGCCAGTTCACCAACATGATGCGCGGTCTCTTTGACCTTTTCTGCTCCGATTATGGCACCTTCACGCAAATCTGCACGTGTTTCCTTACCAGATTTTGGCGCAAAAAGAATACCGGCCAAAGCGCCAAGCAATAAACCGGTTGTCAGTCCGGCAATCGCATTGTTCCGTGCGCGTCTCTGATACGTTCCATTCAATGCATCTCTAATCTCTTGGATCATTCTGAGTCCTCCCTTCAGTCTCATCTTGTCCAGGCTTTACGAATGGTCGCCAACGGCAAAGGCGAACAGGCAGAAGCCAGAACAAATTCGTTCTATAAAAATATTATACCACGAATCATCGACTGAGGCACGCCTCATATGTTACCGAAACCAGGCGATGCTTCACAGAGTGTTACAGGTCAGAGGTAGATTGCGAAAATAAAGGTTCAATAAACCCGTCCAAA
>JAWSUP010000299.1:0-5500 GCA_033549405.1 Bacillota bacterium
GATTTCAGTTTGCCAGGTCTGGCGGATGGCGGCCAGGGTGCTGCCATACGTGCACTTCCAACCTTGTGCAGTCAGCTGGTCCGACAGGGCTAGCACGCTGAGCCGGGCATCGCCGACAACAGCCAGGGCATCCATCTTGACGGCATCGAAGGCACAGACATTGAGGCTGACGATGTGCACCCCGGGATTCTGGAAAGCCCACTTGGAGCAAGTGGTGAAATCCGAAAGGCGCGTGCCGGCCGCGATGATCAGGTCTGCGTCGCGTGCCGCCCGGTTGGCCGCAAATCCGCCTGTCACGCCGATGCCGCCCAGGTTCAATGGATGATCCCAGGCAATCAGGCCCTTGCCGGCCTGCGTTTCACTGATCGGGATGTCAAATCGCTCGGCAAAACACTGCAGGCTCTCCCAGGCTTCGCTGTAATGAACGCCGCCACCGCAGATAATGAGGGGCTTGCTGCACTCCGCGATGAGTGCTGCCGCCCGCTCAATGGCCTGGGGCGCCGGCGGCCGCCGGTCCAGGTGCCAGACGCGTCTGGTAAAAAAGAAATCAGGATAGTCGTAAGCTTCAGCTTCGACATCCTGGGGCAGGCAGAGGCACACTGCACCTGTGTCAGCCGGATCAGTCAGCACGCGCATGGCGTTGATGGCGGCAGTCATCAGCTGCTCAGGCCGGTTAATGCGATCCCAGTAACGGCAGACAGCCTGAAAGGCATCGTTGGCCGTACGTGCCACATTGTCCGTAAATTCGAGCTGTTGCAGGACCGGGTCAGGCTGGCGGGAAGCGAAGGTGTCTCCAGGCAGCAGCAGCAGTGGGATGCGGTTGGCTGTCGCTGTCCCGGCGGCAGTCACCATATTAAGGGCGCCCGGTCCGATCGACGAGGTGCAGGCGATAATCTTCCTGCGCCGATTCTGACGGGCATAAGCTGTTGCAGCATGGGCCATGCCTTGTTCATTGTGCCCCTGGTAGAATATGAGGCTGTGGCCGCCTTGTTCCAGTGCCTGACCAATACCAGTGACACAACCGTGGCCAAAAACGCCGAAGATGCCAGTTACGAACTTGTCTTCTTGCCCATCCCAGGCGATGTACTGCCGGTCCAGAAAACGCAGCAGGGCCTGGGCAACAGTCAGTCGAATCGTGTTCATCAGCAATTCCTCCGTATGAATGACAGACCAGGGAATGAGTTTTGCGAGTCAGTCCACAGGCCGGTCAGTCCACAGACCGGTTTGGCCAGATGGCGGCATCTGAGCCGGAGACCCAGGTGTGTTCTGGCAAAAAGGTTGGATTGATATAATGGTTGTCCGGCAGATGGCGGATCACCCACAAATACCACATGGCGTAGCCGGGTGCAGCAGCCTGGGGATGGACCAGGTCCGGACTGATCAGGACCGTGCTGTTATGCCTGACTTTGACGACCTGATCGCCCAATTCACAATGGCCATATCCGCAGTCCGGAGCAAACCGGTAATGGTAGATTTCAGGTTGGCTGTGGTGATGCGGCGGATAACTGGACCATTTGCCGGGAAAAGTGACCACTTCGCCCAGAACCAGCCTGGCTTCAGGCGCATTGGACACATCGAAAACGGTGCGGACCAGCCGAGTCGACGTCTCGCCCATCGTTCCTTTGCCGCGTGCTTCCTCCCTGACATCGTCCGGCGCATAGAGGAGCGGCTGAATACGGACAGGATTGACTGCTGCTTGAATGGCCAGCTCGCAGTCATTTGAAAGTCCGCGAATCTGAACAGGACATCCCGATGGGACATGCAGGACCCAGGGCTTTTCATCAAAGCAGTTTTTCCGGGACACCGTCACTTCCTGTTCGCCATTCCAGGTCATGGAGGCAGATCCCCGGATCAGGAGATACGCATACTCCAGATCTGTCGTCTGTCTGTAAAGCTGACTTTCGGCCAGCCGCAAAACAGAAAACCGGATGCCAAAACCTGGCACCGGCCGGTCCAGATCCGTGATTGTGGTCAGGCCATTCGGAAAAGTTGTATCAATCAGCATAATTGCCCCTTGAATGAGTAACTTATGGTTAACTGTTTGTTATCTTATAGTTTGATTATAGCATGTGTTTCTTGCCGTGACAAGAAATATACGCTGACCATTCAAAAATTGCTTGCCGGCAATCGCTTGTGATCGACCGGCAATTATCGCATGGTGACAGGATTCGCCCGGACGTTGTAATTACCTGGTCGAGCCGATATGATAGTTTCATGATGCTTAATCCGCCAGCCCGCGACTGCTTTGGAGGTCCCTTCATGCTGATTCATCTGCCTGGCATCTTTGATCCGCTGACCGTACGCTGGTTTGCCCGTGAAATCGGCACGCCGACGGCTGTGCAGGACGAAGCCTGGCCGGTCATCGCTTCCGGCCGGAACGCTCTGGTATCGGCGCCCACCGGTACCGGCAAGACATTGTCGGCTTTTCTGGTGTTTATTGACCGTCTGAAAGGGCAGGCACGTGCCGGCCAGCTTAAGCAGGAACTGCAGCTGATTTACGTGTCCCCGCTCAAATCGTTGGCCGGAGACATCCGGGAGAATCTGCGCCGGCCGCTTCTGGGCATCATGCGTGAAGAAAATGCAGCCGGCATCCGGCTGGCAGATGCGTCAGACCTGACCGTGGCGGTCCGGACCGGCGACACGCCGCAGAGCGAACGCCGCCGGATGATCAAGAGACCGCCGCACATTCTGATCACGACTCCGGAATCACTGTACCTGCTCCTGACGAGCCAATCAGGGCAGACGATCCTGCGCACGGCGCGCTGGATCATCCTTGACGAACTGCACGCCCTGATCGACACCAAACGTGGCGCCCACCTGATGCTGTCTCTGGCCCGCCTGGACCGGCTCTGCGGACAACCGCTGCAGCGCATCGGGCTGTCGGCGACAATCCAGCCGCTGGATCGCGCGGCTGCTTACCTTTCCCCGGATCCGGTGACAGTCGTCGCACCCAAGATGGAAAAAACGGTTGAACTGGCGGTCACCAGTCCATTTTCCGGACAGGGGCGGCCCAAAAAAGACAGTGTCTGGCAGGAAATCGCTGTCAGCATCTACAACCGCTGCCTGACTGCACGCAGCGTCATCGCCTTCGTCGAGGGCAGGGCCTATGCCGAGAAGCTGGCTTTCTACGTGAACCAGCTGGGCGGCGCCGGTTTTGCCCGCACCCATCACGGCAGTGTGTCAAAAGAACAACGCCTTGAGGTTGAGCAGTCGCTGCGGGATGGTGCACTGCGCCTTCTGTGCGCCACGTCCTCGATGGAGTTGGGCATCGATGTTGGCGAGATCGACCAGGTCTTCCAGATCGGCTGCCCCCGCACCATATCCAGCGCCATGCAGCGGCTCGGCCGTGCCGGTCACAACCCGGGGCGCGTCAGCGTTATGCACATCTTTCCCCGCACACCAGCCGAAGCGCTCTGCAGCGGTCTGACTGCGGCGGTTGTCCGGGCGGGAGGCGTCGAGCACTGCCATCCGCCGCGCCTGTGCCTCGATGTCCTGGCCCAGCACCTGGTTTCCATGGCCACCGGCGACGGTTACGACCTGGACGATGTCATGGCGCTGCTGAAACGGGCTGAGCCATTCCGCACCGTGACCCGGGACGATGTGCACGCCGTGCTCGCCATGCTGGCCGGTGACCATGAGCATCAGCGGGACATTCCGGTCCGGCCCCGCATCCTCTACGACCGCATTCACGAACAGGTGAAAGGAGACGCTTACAGCCGGATGCTGGCCGTCTCGACCGGAGGGACCATCCCCGACCGTGGTCTTTTTACGGTGAGGACACAGCAAGGCGTGATATTAGGTCAGTTGGATGAGGAGTTTGTCTTCGAGGCACGAGTCGGCGACAGATTTCTGCTCGGTTCTTTTGCCTGGCGAATCGACAAAGTTCAAAAAGATGCCGTTGTCGTCACATCAACCTCTTTCAGCGGTGCACGGCCGCCCTTCTGGAAAGGCGAGATCCGCGGGCGCAGTCTGCAGACAGGCCTGGCCTTCGGACAACTGCTGCACCGGCTGGGTGAGGCCCATGCCGGCGGTCGGCTCAACCAGGCACTGACTGATCTGGGCATGGATGCGGATACAGCTGCGGAGTCGGAAAACTTCATTGGCCGCCAGCTTGTGGCGACCGGCGTACTGCCGGATGACCGGACGATCCTGAGCGAGCACTTTATCGATGCGAACGGCAGCCGGCAGCTCATGGTCCATTCGGTCTTCGGCAGGCAGGTCAATGAACCGCTGGCGATCCTCACCGCGGAGCTGGCCAGGCGGTTGACCGGAGCTTATGTCAACTATGTAGCAGACGATGACGGTTTTCTTTTGTTTCCCTATGGCGACCAGGCGCTGCCGGAAGGGCTGCTCCTGCGTATTCCGACCGATTCGGCCCGATCTGTGCTGGAAGCTGTCCTGCCTGTCGTCCCGCTGTTCAACATGGCTTTCCGCTACAATGCAGCCCGGGCCTTAATGATGGGGGTGCGCAAAGCCGGTCGTCAGCCTCTGTGGGTACAACGCCTGCGCGCATCTGAAATGCTTGATGCACTGGCCGGACAGGCAGACCATCCGCTGATCCGCGAAACCAGGCGGGAATGCCTCGAAGACTATTGGGACCTGCAGGGCGTCGAACAAATACTGCTCGGTGTACGCGCCGGGAAAATCCAGCTTCGTGAACTGCACCTTGAGCTGCCTTCTCCGTTGTCGCTGCCGCTGCGACAGCAGACTGAAGCGGCCATGATGTACGATTACGCGCCGACGACACCCGGGATGCACCGGACGGCTGAAACGGCACTGGAACAAACCAGCCTGATCGAACCGGCGCCCGAACAACTGAGCCGGACGGCTGAACGGACACGCTTGCCTAAGGACGAGGAGCAGCTGCACGCACTGCTGATGATCGAGGGTGATCTTCTGGCTGGCGAACTGGACGTTCCGGTGGTCTGGCTGGAAAAACTCGTCCGCCAAGGCAAAGCCCGCTATATCGAACCAGGGCTCTGGATCGCAGCAGAGCAGGCTGATGCCTACCAGACAGCGCTTGCAGGAGAGGCGCTTACGGGTGAAAACAGCGAAGAGAGGCTGCACCTGGTCCGCCGGTTGCTGCGTTATCGCGGGGCGCTTACGCCAGAACAGGTCGCCGATCGCTACGGCTGGACCGGAGGAGTGGCACAAGAAGTCCTGATTGCCCTGTGTGGGCGGGACAGCGCCGTAGCGCAAGATGGTTTGTATTATCACGCGAAACTGTATGAAAAAGCGCGGCGCGAAACGATCCTGAGCGCACGTCGACAAATCCGGACGGTGCCGGCTGAGCACTATGCGGCGCTGCTGGCTGCGCGGATCAACCAGTCGGCGCCTCCGGATGAGAAACTGGAGCAGGCTGTGCGATCAATTTGCGATACACCTTTCCCGCCTGCCTGGTGGGAAAGCATCCTGCTGCCTGCCCGGGTTGCCGGATACAGGCCCGATCAGCTGGACACCCTCCTGGCAAGAGGCAACTTCCAGTGGCGTTTTGGCGCGG
>JAWSUP010000300.1:0-5499 GCA_033549405.1 Bacillota bacterium
CCCATAGACACAGTCAGTCTGAACAGTCTTGCTGCCGGCAGGATGATGGCTGAACACATAACATCATTGGGGCATACGCGGATAGCCTATATATCAGGTCCTCTGACACACATAACGCTGGCCAGAAAGAACCGCCTGGATGGCATTCTGTCCCACCTGACGCGCGTTCGACTTGACAAATATCTGATGACTCTGGTTGATGACCATGAAGTCGAAGAACTGGATGCCGCCTACGAATACACTGTCGGACGACGCATGACGGAGGAGATATTGAGTCGCAAAATCGATATCAGCGCGATAATCGCTGTTAATGATATGACTGCTGCAGGCGTCATGTCAGTTCTGAACGAAAATAAAATAAAAATACCGCAGCAAATAGCAGTCGCAGGCTTTGATAACCTGCTTATTTCACAGATCCTGCAGCCACAATTGACTACCATGGACCAGTTGGCGTTTCATGGCTGCAAGCTCGGACTGGACATCCTGCTTGATAAGATCTCCAAAAAGCCATCCCAAAATCCGCCCATTCGCGTTGAGTACGAACCGCAACTGGTTGTGCGCGGCTCAACACAAACCGAATAATTTCCCTGGCTTCTTGATCTGGTATAATGAGCGCGAGCGTGATATGAAGGCAGGAGTAAATGGCAATGAAGACACAGCAACAATGGCCAACAAGCCATTGAGCATATATTTATTCTATTTTTGAAAGAAGGGACCATACCATGGATTTTCCTAAATTGATCAAGGTCAGGCAATCATTCCCGACTAACCAGCTGACTGATATTGAACGAACCGTCCGTCAGGAAATCGACCGTGTCGGACTGTTGATTACCCCCGGCGCACACATCGCTATCACCGTCGGCAGCCGGGGTATCGCGAACCTGGACCGGATTGTCCGCGCAACGGTCGATGCTGTGAAAGCCCGTTCGGCCAGCCCATTCATCATACCGGCGATGGGCAGCCATGGCGGCGCTACTGCCGCAGGTCAGACGGACGTGCTGGCCGGGTATGGCATTACAGAAGCTGCTGTTGGTGCACCTGTCCGCTCGTCCATGGAGGTGGTCGAGCTGCCGCAGGGATCGATCGGGCATAAACTTTACCAGGACAAACTGGCCTATGAAGCGGACGGCATCATTGTGCTCAACCGTGTCAAGGTTCATACCGACTTTCATGGCAATACGGAGAGCGGCCTGCTGAAAATGTGCGTGATCGGCCTGGGTAAGCACAAACAGGCGCTGGCGGTCCACCGGTATGGCGTCCATGGCATTCGTGACTTGCTGCCGGCTGCAGCCGAACAGATCATTCGCAGCAGCAAAATTATCCTTGGTCTGGGAATTGTGGAAAACGCCTATGACCAGACCAGTGTTATCCGGGCAGTCCTGCCTCAAGAGATGAGGCAGGAGGAGATGAAGCTGCTTGATATCTGCCGGCAGAATATGCCAAAACTGCCGATTGACCAGCTCAACCTCCTGATCGTAGATCAAATGGGCAAGGAAATCAGCGGCAGCGGAATGGATACGAACATCATCGGGCGTATGGCGATCCGGGGTGAACCGGAACCGGTAGTTCCTGACATCAGAACTCTGGTTGTAACGGACCTGTCAGCTGCGACACACGGCAATGCTTCCGGTATGGGTCTTGCTGATTTCATTACGAAACGGCTGCAGGAGAAAATTGATTTTCAGGCAACTTATGAGAATATCCTGACCAGTACTTTTTCAGAGCGGGGTAAAATGCCGATTGTCGCAGAGACCGACCGCCAGGCTGTCGGGTTCGCCATGCGGACATGGGGTCCTGTCGACCCAGAAGATGCGGCTATCGCGCGTATCAGGGACACGCTGCACCTGGAGTACCTCTATGTGTCAAGGCCTGTGCTGAATCAATGCGCACAACTGGAACAGCTCGGTGATGAACAAGAGCAGTTTGACGCGGACGGTACGCTGCGTCCCTTTTAACAACCCTGATTAGAAAAATAACCGGATAGCAGATATCACGGTCAAGCCAAGGATCATGTAACGGAATGCCTTCTCGTTCAACTTGCGGATCAGCCAGATGCCGAGGCGGGTGCCGCCAAAAATGACCGGTACCGCCAGCAAGACAAGAAGTGCGATCTTCCATGTCAGGCTGTGCCAGACAAAAACCTGGATCGGCAGTTTGATGAGATTGATGATGAAGAAGAAGACGGCTGAGGTGCCCAGGTAGTTCTTTTTGTTCAGGCCAATGGCCAGCAGGTAGACAGCAAAGATCGGTCCTGCAGCATTGCCGACCATCGAGGCGAACCCGCTGACCATACCGACCAGGAACACAAACCAGCGGCTGTGTGGCACCTGGAAATTGGCGCCTTTCATTTCACGGTAGATCATTAAGGCAAGACAAACGATGACCACTATGGCGATAAGGATTTTAAACTGGCGGTCGTTGATGATGTGCCCGGTGAATGCGCCGATGGCAATGCCGACGACTGCTGCAGGCAGTAAACCTCGGATTTCATCCCAGCGGACGCCTTTGTAGTAGGCTTTGACAGCAAACATGTCGCCCATGATCAGCATCAACAGCATCAGGCCGGTTGACTGACGACCGCCCCAAACCGCAGCCATGATCGGTATGGTGACCAGAGTGATGCCGCTGAGACCGGCTTTGTTCATGCCGACAAACACAGCCACAAAAAAGATGGCCAGGAACTGGAGCAGGCTGATGTCGAAAAACTGTAAAATATCCATGAGCACCATATTATCACAAGTCAATAGCATGAGGACAACTTTTTTTCAGGACTGTGGTAGAGTGATAGATGAGTAAATCAAGCGGATGAACAGAGGCGAACTATTTGCCGTACATCCAGACCTGCAGAGATCAATCCCGAAGATGCGGAGGTTACCCAATGTATACGATCACCTGGTTTTGGAATCAAGAAGTGGAGGACAGCCGTTTTCGCTATGCTGTGATCCCCGCACGCTTTAAAAATCAATGGGTGTTTGTCCGCCAGAAGGCTAAAGCGACTTTTGAACTGCCCGGAGGCCGGCGTGAACCTGGTGAATCAATGCTTGAGACTGCCAGGCGCGAGCTTTATGAAGAGACAGGTGCAACACAGTTCTCACTGAAGCCGATCGTCGCTTTCATGGTTACGCCATCAGAAGAACCGGCTGCGGCAGATGCCCCTTGCGGCATGCTGTACCTGGCTGATATCCTGGCGAAAGACCCGGTTCCGGAAAGCTCAGAAATCGGTGAAAACATTTTTAGTGACATGATGCCCGCGAAACTGACCTATCCGGAAATACAACCTCGCCTGTTCCGGCTTGCCGCGTCATTTTCGGAATATCGGATCCGTAAGGCAATAAAAGGGGATGCAGCAGCTGTCTGCCGGTTGAACCGAGTCAGCCTCGGATATGATTATCCAGAATCTGAAACTGCGCACAGGCTGGAACAGATTCTTCTTTCATCCGCCAACCTGATCTTAGTCGCTGAGCACCTGGCAACCGGGCGTGTTGCCGGCTATATTCATTTATGTGATTATGAATGCACGTATTCTGACAGCCTGAAGAATATTCTGGCCATTGCAGTTGATCCGGCCGACCAAGGTCGCGAACTTGGCAGAAGACTATTGGCAGCCGGCGAGAAATGGGCCAGGGACACCGGTGCTTCAGGCATTCGCCTGGTATCAGGAGCGAACCGGAAAGACGCTCATCAGTTCTATCTGTCCTGCGGGTACTGCCTGAGGAAAGAACAAAAAAACTTCGTCAAGCTATTCTAAAGGTTCTTTGACAAAGATATAAGGCACACATTGCTGAATCACTTGACATGTGGAAGGCTGTCTGACATAATTAGACTGACCAGTCAGTCTAATTATGGAGGTGTCGCAATGGTTCGCGATCAAATAATCAGCGCAGGGATCCGGGTGTTTTCCCAAAAAGGTTATCATGAAACCGGAATGGACGAAATTGCCCGGCTGGCGGGTGTTGCCAAAGGCTCTCTGTATTACAATTTCCAGAGCAAATCCGACTTGTTCGCCGTCATCGTCAGCGAAGGCATATCTGAATTGCACCGGCAGATCGAGCAGGTTATCGCACGAGGCAACAGCATCCAGGAGATCATGGACGGGCTGATCAAGGCCAATCTGCAGGCCTGCCAGGATTATCCGGAACTGGTCGACCTGATCATGCGCGAACAGGTCAGCGGGCTTGACCCAGATGCGGCAGATCGCGTTCAGCAAGCGAAAAACCAGTATATCCGCTTCATCAGCAATCTGCTCGAACAAGGCATGCGGGAAGGAATCCTGCGCCGGGGCGACAGCATCAGCATGGCATCAGCCTATCTGGTCTTTCTGCACGCCTATTACAAAACGGCAAGCCGTGCCGGCATGCCGTTGGAGCAGATGGTCCGTGAAACATCAGATCTGGTTATGAAGGGATTGAGCCTTGCATGAGAACCTGGCAGAACAGCCTTTTTGCCGTTCGCCTGGTTTTCCATGTCTGTCCCGCTTATCCCGTCTGGACATTGCTGACAGCCATCACCGGTGTTACGGCTCCGTTGACGGGTGTTCTGGGTATCAAGCTCCTGATAGACGCACTGACTGAGCGAGACCTGAAGACAACCGGATTGGTCATTATCCTCTATGGCCTGATCACGGCGATAACGGCCAGCTTCCAGTCCTGGTACAATACGGTTTATGAGCCGGCAGCCAAGACCAGGATTACAGGCGCATTGAGTGCCAGCTTGCTGGAGCGAATTGCCGGTTTTGATCTGGCGACAAGCGAGAACAGTGAGTTTTACAATCGTTACAGCCGTGCCGTTGCAGAAGCCAACACACGCGCCCAGGGGGTTGTCAAGACTCTGTGCGGCCTGGCCGGCAATCTGCTGTCGATCGGAACTCTGACGGCTATTTTGATCAGCCTGGACTGGGTAGTCATGCTGCTGACACTGGGCGGGGCTGCCCTGATGTTTATCCTGAACTTGAAAAAGAGCAAACTCAACTTCGGGCAGTACCTGGAACGAACTCGGCTTGAACGCCAGATCAATTACATCCAGCGGGTCTATTATGAGCCGCAATATGCCAGGGAAATCCGTTTGTTTTCCATGAACCTGTTCATGATGAAGCGCTACAAAAGCTATTTTGCCGATCTGCAGCATATGCTCAGGCAACAGGGACTGCGCATGTGGCTGTTCAGCGGCCTGGAAAAGATCCTTAACGATTGCCTTTATATCGTCATCACACTGTTTTACCTGACCAGCCGATTCTTTGCCGGTGCGATTACAATCGGCGGATTCTCTGCGCTTTTCAACGGTATTTTCCAGTTTGGCGACCAGATCTACAGCCTGCTCAGCCGACTGCCGCAACTTTACGAACACAGCCTGTATCTTGAAACCGTTCAGACTGTGCTCAACACCAGGCCTTCGATCGAAAACACGCGCGGAATCGAGCTGGATTCCCGCATGGCACACAGCATCGAACTGCGCCATGTGACCTTTGCTTATCCGGGGCAGTCTCCTGTTTTCAATGACTTA
>JAWSUP010000301.1:0-5488 GCA_033549405.1 Bacillota bacterium
CTCGACGATCTGGCCATCCTGGCTGCCGCGGCTGAGACCGGCGCCATTGTGACCGTAGAAGAGCACAGCATCCATGGCGGACTCGGCGCCGCTGTCGCAGAATTGCTGGTCCAGAACAACCCGGTACCGATGCGCATTCTGGGCGTGCCGGATGAGCCGGCTGTTCCTGGAAAATCCGCTGAAGTTTTCAGGCATTATGGCCTGGATGCGGACGGCATCGGCCGCGCCGTCCATTCACTGCTTGAATGGAAGGTGACGCGGCGATGACGACAGCGAAAGGCGAACGGCGCAAGGTCACGCTTAAGGATATCGCCCGGGTGGCCGATGTCTCTCTGGCGACCGTCTCCAATGCGCTCAACAACCGCCGGGGTGTCAGCGATGAGATTCGCCGGCAGATCTTCCACACGGCGCACAGGCTGGGGTATGTCCGCGAAACCAGCGGCGGCCGTCCGGCGATCCGTCTTTTAGTGCCGAAGCGCCACGGGTTCGTCGTGTCGGACACGCCGTTTTTTGCCGCCCTGATCGAAGGGATTGAAAAGCAGTGCCGCAGACAGAAACATGAGCTGTTGATCTCGCATTTCAGCCTGGCTGAACAGGATCGGGCCGACTTGCTGCTACTGTTGAATACAGACCATGCAGCCGGCATCATCGTGCTGGCCACGGAGATGCTGGCGGAGGACCTGTCTATTCTTGCGCATGTCCGCACGCCGGTGGTGCTGCTGGACAGCAAATTCCTGCGCTGCCGTTTCGACCGCGTCCTGATCAACAACGAAGATGCCGCCTATACGGGGACGCTGCACCTGGTCGAGCAGGGCCACCGGTCGATCGGCTACCTCGGCAGTTCAGTCTTCATCAACAACTTTCGCGACCGCTATGCCGGCTATCGCGCCGCCCTGCGGGTTTCCGGCATCGACCCGGATACGTGCCTGCGGCTGGATCTTGAACCGACCCTGGAAGGCGCCGGCCGTGACATGCAACGAATCCTTGCAACAGGCAGCCGCCCGCTGCCGACGGCGTTTTTCGCCGATAACGACATCATTGCCTGCGGCGCCATGAAAGCGATGCAGGCGCACGGCCTGCGCATACCGGAGGATGTCTCGCTGGTGGGGATCGACGACATGCCATTCTGCGAGATGGTGCAGCCCCGTCTGACGACGGTACGCGTCCATAAGCAGGAGATCGGCGGCATCGCCGTGCAAAGGCTCATGGAAAAAATCGGCGGCGATCCGGTCGTCCTTCAGATTGAAGTCGGTGCTGAGCTGGTCGTCAGGGACAGCGTCAGGACAGTCAACCCGCAATTGCTGTGACAGCAGCATTACAGGCAAACAGAAGATAACCCGCAAAGAGTGAAACAGGCAAGCCTGCAATGGCATACGCAAATTGATTGTATCGGAGGAACGAGATTATGAAACAGCACCAGACAGTCAGACGATGGAACATCTTTGAACTGACACTGACAGGACCTCAGGATGGCAATCCGTTTCAGGATGTGACCCTGAAGGCTATCTTTACCAACCGGGGCAGAGTTGTTACTGTCAGCGGCTTTTACGATGGCGACGGCCAGTATAAGGTCCGTTTCATGCCGGACATGACAGGAGACTGGTCCTGTGTGACACAGAGCAACAGGCCAGAAATCGACGGTCAGACCGCGCAGTTCACCTGCCTGGCGCCTGAGCCGGATCAGCACGGGCCGGTTCGCGTCAGCCGGACCTGGCACTTCACCTGCGATGATGGAACGACATATTATCCGATCGGCACGACCTGCTATGTCTGGAACCACCAGGGCGACGAGCTGGAGGAGCAGACATTGCGGACGCTGGAACAGGCGCCGTTCAACAAGATGCGCATGTGCGTCTTCCCCAAGCACTATACATTCAACAGCAACGAACCTGAATCCTACCCTTTTGCCGGCAACCTGGCCGACGGCTGGGATTTTACGCGGTTTGACCCGGCTTTCTTCAGACATCTCGAACAGCGCATCGGCGATCTGCGCGATCGCGGCATCGAGGCAGACCTGATCTTGTTCCACCCATACGACCGGTGGGGCTTTGCCAGAATGACCGCCGAAACGGATGACTTTTACCTGCGTTACCTGGTCGCCCGCCTGTCGGCTTATAGCAATATCTGGTGGTCTTTTGCCAATGAGTATGACCTCATGAAAGAAAAGACAACGGCCGACTGGGAGCGCCTGGCCCAGGTCGTGGTGGAAAACGACCCGTACCAGCACCTTCGCTCGATCCACAACTGCAGGCATTTCTACGACCACACCCGGCCCTGGATCACGCATTGCAGCGTCCAGCGCACCGACAATTACCGGACCAGCGAGTATGTCAATGAATGGCGCGACCGCTACCGCAAGCCGGTCGTCGTGGATGAGTGCGCGTACGAAGGCAACATCAGCAACAACTGGGGCAACATCACGGCCGAGGAAATGGTGCGCCGTTTCTGGGAAGGCGCCGTACGCGGCGGGTATGTCGGGCACGGAGAGACCTACATGCACCCGCAGGACATCCTCTGGTGGTCCAAAGGCGGCGTCCTGCACGGCAAGAGCCCGGAGCGCATTGCCTTCCTGCGCCGCATCCTCGAAGAGGCGCCGGTTGATTTCCTGGATTACGCGCCAGCCGGATCCGGCCCGCGCGATCTGCCCTGTGCCGGCCAGCCGAACCAGTATTACCTGTATTACTATGGCTTCAACCAGCCGGTCTTCAAGCAGTTCACCATGGAAGCCGGCATTCGATACCGGGCAGATGTCATCGACACCTGGGACATGACGATCACACCTGTGGACGGAACTTTTGCAGGCAATTTCCGTATCGACCTGCCGGGCAAGCCCTATATGGCCGTCCGCCTGACCCGCGTCTGAGCGGCCGGGCAGATACGGGAAGGATGATGAAGATGGACCTGATTCTCTCCATCGACCAGAGCACGACAGCCACCAAGGCCATCCTGTTCGACAGCCAGGGCCGGCTGCTGCACCGGTTCAACCAGCCGCACCAGCAATACTATCCGCAGCCCGGCTGGGTCGAGCACGATCCGGAGGAAATCTGGCAGAATACACTGGCGGCCATCGCCGGCGTCTGCCAGACGGCCGGCCTGGCAGACGGGGACATTGCCAGGCAGGTGCGCGTCCTGACCATCGCCAACCAGCGGGAAACGATCATGATCTGGGAGCGGGAAACCGGCCGGCCGATCCACCGTGCGATCACCTGGCAATGCAACCGGGCGGCGTCCATCTGCCAGGCCATCAGCGATCGCGGCCTGGCCCCGCTGATCAAAGAGCGGTCCGGCCTGGTGCTGTCACCGTACTTTTCCGCGGCCAAGGCGGCCTGGCTGCTCGAACATGTGCCGGGCGCCCGCGGACAGGCAGAGGATGGCAAACTGATGCTGGGCACGATGGACTGCTGGCTGACCTGGAAACTGACAGGCGGCGCCGTCCATGCCACCGATTTTTCCAACGCCAGCCGGACCCAGTTGTTCAACATCTTCGAAAAGCGCTGGGACGAGAAACTGCTGGACATATTCGGCATTCCGGCAAGCCTGCTGCCCCGGGTCCGCTGTTCCGATGAAGTCTTCGGTCATGTTGTTGCCGGACAAGATCCCCGCCAGGCCAATCTGGCCGGGCTGCCGGTCGCCGGCATCATGGGGGACTCGCATGCGGCTCTCTTCGGCCAAAACTGCTTTGAGCAGGGCATGGCCAAAGCGACCTACGGCACCGGCTCGTCGATCATGATGAACATCGGCCTGAAAGCCCGCCAGTCAGACAGCGGTCTGGTCACATCGATCGCCTGGGGTCGCAATCAGCAGATCGAGTATGTCTTTGAAGGCAACATCAACTGCACCGGCGCCACGATCAAGTGGCTGGTCGACGACCTCCAGCTGATCGCCAGCGCCAAAGAATCCGCCGAATGGGCTGCGTCTGTGCCGGACAACGGCGGCGTCTACCTGGCGCCGGCTTTCGTCGGTCTGGGTGCGCCCTACTGGGACAGTGAGGCGCGGGCCTCCATCACGGGCATGACGCGCGCGACGCGCAAGGCGCACATCGTGCGCGCCGCTGAGGAATCGATCGCCTACCAGATCAAGGACATCGTCGACCTGATGCGCAAGGACAGCGGCCTGCAGATGCCCGAACTGCGGGTGGACGGCGGTCCGACCCGCGATGATTTCCTCATGCAGTTCCAGGCAGATATCCTCGACATCCCCATTGCCTGCGCCCGCATCGAGGAGCTGTCCGCCCTGGGGTCCTGCCTGATGGGCGGCCTGGCCGTCGGTGTCTGGCCGGACATCGAAGCCATCCGGGTTCTGCGGGAGCCGGGCCGCGTGTACAGCCCGGATATGGATCAGAAGAATCGTGAGCAGCTGTATGACGGCTGGCGCGAAGCTGTCCGCCGGACCCTGAGCAGGCGCTGAAGGGCTGTCAAGAAACCCCCTGGCCTTTACCCAGACAGGATTGTCAAGAAACCACATTGGCTTGCCCAAGGCATGCAGTGTGAAACAAACAGGAGTGTTGCCCCATGAAAATCATTGATCTCAAGACAAACCGGATGACCTGCCCGCTGGGCTTCCAGCTCGGCCGGCCGCGCCTGTCCTTCATCGTGACGGACACCGGGGGGACAGCCCTGACATCCATGCGGGTCGAAGTCGCCCTGGACGCTGCCATGCTGCAGGTCGTCTATGACAGCGGGGAGTCCCGGCAGGTTGATTCGATCGCCTGGGAACTACCGCTGGATCTTCAGCCCTGCACACGCTACTACTGGCGGGTCAGCGGCCGGGCGGATAATGGCGACAACGCGACGAGCGATGTCACCTGGTTTGAAACGGCCAAGATGGGTCAGCCCTGGCAGGCCCGGTGGATCACGCCGCAGTTTGACAAGGACACGCATCCGGTCATCTTCCGCGACATCGAGGCGCCGGAAAACATCGGGCAGATCAGGATCTATGGTGTCGGGCTGGGCGTGTACGAGCTGTATTGGGACGGGCAAAAGGTTGGCGACGAGTACCTGATGCCCGGCCTGATGGCCTACGACGCCTGGATCCAGTACCAGACATACGCCATACCGCATGTCGGACCAGGGCGACACCGCGTCGCTTTTGCACTTGGTAACGGCTGGTACAAAGGGAAATTCGGGCTCAGCAAGGCCATCGGGGTTTATGGCGACCGCATGGCCTGTCTTGCGGAAGTGCACCTGATTCACGATGACGGGACCCGGACGATCGTCGGGACCGGTCCTGACTGGCAGGCGACCCGCAGCCCGGTCGTGTCCAGCAGTATTTATGACGGTGAGGAACGGGACGCGACGCGCGACCTGTCTGGAGTGTCTGGCGTCACCGGGATCGACCTGGGCTTCGACCGCCTGGAAGAGCGCCTCAGCCCGCCGCTTGTGATCCACGAACGGCTGCAGCCGGTCGAGATCATCCGGACACCGGCCGGCGAGACGGTGCTGGACATGGGCCAGAACATGGTCGGCTGGCTGGAATTTACCACCAGGGC